>CABSMN010000314.1 GCA_902478765.1 uncultured Collinsella sp. | reverse complement strand
GCTCGGAGATGTGTATAAGAGACAGCCTGCGTGAGGGCAAACTCGAGTTTACGGCGGCCCCCCAGTATCCGTGGTTCCAGGTCAACAGCATGGGCCTCGAGCGTCCGTTGTTCTTTAAGGGCGAGGGCACTCATCATGTGCGCCTGGTCGTTGACGACGATATCGCGACCATCTTTGTCGATGATGTTGCGCTTAACGCGCGCTTCTGCAATAAGCAGGGCCAGGGTGTGGCGCTGACGGTCACCGACGGTACGCTCAAGTGCGCAAATGCAACGATCGCGTCTCTGTAATGGCATCAAAACGTCTTATGATTTCGTAAAGGAATGGAGAGGAACATGGACTACACAGTAGTGTCTCAGCAAGTCGTCGATAACGTCGGCGGTTTGGAGAACATCGAGGGCGCCACGCATTGCGTTACGCGTCTGCGTCTGGTGCTCAAGGATACGAGCAAGTACAACAAGGCCGAGCTCGAGAACATCGATGGCGTCAAGGGCGTGCTGTACAACAGCGGCCAGCTCATGATCATCTTCGGTACCGGTACCGTCAACAAGGTCTACGATGAGTTTATGGCTCTGACGGGCGTTAAGGAGATCAGCGCTTCCGAGGTCAAGGGCGCCGAGGCGGACAAGAAGGGCAAGTTCTTCTCGGTCCTCAAGGTATTCTCGGACATCTTTATCCCCATCATTCCCGCCTTCGTCGGCGCCGCTATCATCATCGGCCTTAAGTCGCTGATCGTTGCCAACGGCCTCTTTGGCATGGAGGGCAGCCTTGCCGATCACAGCGAGTTCCTCAAGAACCTCGCAAGCTTCTTTGCCATTATCGCCACCACGTTTGACTACCTACCTGTCCTGGTTATGTACAGCGCGGTCAAGCGTTTTGGCGGTAACCCGATCCTGGGCATCCTCGTCGGTATCGTCATGGTTCACCCGAGCCTTATGAACCGTAACACGTTCGTTATGGACCCGACGGGTGCTGAGTACTGGAACTTCGGTCCGCTCTCCATTCCCATGGTTGCTTTCCAGGGCGGCGTGTTCCCTGCAATCCTGACTGCCTGGTTTATGGCCAAGGTCGAGAAGATTGCCCAGAAGTACATCCCCGAGGTCGTTTCGTTCGTCTTTGTCCCGACCGTTACCCTGATTCTTGCTAACGTCGCCCTGTTCACCGTGTTCGGCCCGCTCGGCAACCTGATCGGCGACGTCCTCGCCGGCGTAATCGATATCCTGTACAACAGGATGGGCGTCTTCGGTGCCTTTGTCTTTGCCGCATTCCTGCAGCCGCTCGTCGTTACCGGTACGCATCAGTTCATCCAGGGTATCGAGGCAAACCTCGTTGCCACGACTGGCTTCAACTACATCCAGGCAATCTGGTCGGTTTCCATCATCGCCCAGGGCGGCGGCGCCATCGGCATGTACCTCATTCACAAGAAGCATTCCAAAGAGCGCAACATCTGCATGTCGTCCTTTATCCCGACGCTGGTCGGTATCTCCGAGCCCGCAATCTTTGCTGCAAACATGCGCTACTCGATCATCCCGTTCATCTGCGCTTGCATCGGTGCAGGCTGCGGCGGTGCCTTCGTGAAGCTCTTTGAGGTGCGTGCCATCGGTCAGGGTCTGACCGGCGTGCTTGGCCTGCTCATCGTTACGCCCGAGACGCTCGTGTGGTATGTGGCTGGCAATCTCATCGCCTTCATCGTGCCGATCGTCTTGATCTTTGCCTACAACAAGGCAAAGGGCGTGCCGACCACCGATGAAGAGGGCGCTGGCGCTGGCTTCGACGTTAGCTTCTAGTTGAGCCGTTCAGCGTAATGTGCGGATAAGTCCATTTGGGGAAGGGCGTTCGGCTCGTGTGAGTCGAGCGTCCTTTCCTATAGACGAGAAGGTCAATGGCGATGTTTAATCAAAAAAACAAGGTGATGCGTGCGGACTATGAGCAGTGGCGTGCCGGACAGGAAGAGACGGCGGCTCGCATCGCGTCCGACCCCGATAGGCTTTTGTTCCATGTGGAGCCTGAGCTTGGCTGGCTCAACGACCCCAATGGTTTGGTTCAGATTGGTGATACGTATCACATCTATCATCAATACGATCCGTTCG
>CABSMN010000313.1 GCA_902478765.1 uncultured Collinsella sp. | reverse complement strand
GACCAGGTCAAGATCATGCTGTCCCCGCGCTCCTCGATCACCTCGCTGCAGAACGAGTTCAAGGACCGCCTGCAGACGCTGGCCGATGTCTTGGGCTTCGACGCCAAGTTCGAGTTCGAGTATCCCGGCTGGAGCTATGCCGAGCATTCGCCGGTCCGCGACGTTTTTGTCGAGAGCTATCGCGAGCTCTTTGGCTCCGAGCTGCGCATCGAGTCCATTCACGCCGGCCTTGAGTGCGGCCTGTTTGCTGAGGCCCTGCACGGCCTGGACGCCATCGCCGTGGGCCCGACGCTCTCCGATGTCCACACCCCGGACGAGAGCATGGAGCTCGCTTCTGCCGAGCGCTTCTACGAGCTGCTCATCGACGTCCTCAAGCGCCTTGCTGCGTAAGGGTTGCTTTGGCTAAGCCGCTCTAAAACGGCTGGCTATGAAAACGGCCGCCTGGCGTAATGCCGGGCGGCCGTTATTCGTTACAGTGCGAGGATCCCAAGGTGCTCAAGCAAGATCTTAAGTCCGATGAGGATGAGCACGATGCCGCCCACGATGGTGGCAGGTTTTTCGTAGCGCGCGCCAAAGGTGTGGCCGATCGCTACGCCGGCGACGGAGAAGATAAACGTTGTGACGCCGATAAGCAATACAGCGGGAACGATGTCGACCGAAAGCGCGGCGAACGAGATGCCCACGGCCAGGGCGTCGATTGAGGTGGCGATGGCGAGGATCAGGTACTCGCCCAGTTCAATCTTTTCGGCATCCTTGCCGTCGCCTTCATTCTCGTCCTCGGTAAAGGCTTCCCACAGCATTTTGCCGCCGATAAAGGCCAAAAGGATAAAGGCGATCCAATGGTCGATGGGTCCGATGATGCCCATGAATTGACTGCCAAGCGCCCATCCGATTACGGGCATGCCGGCCTGAAAGCTGCCAAAGAACAGGCCGAGTACCACGGCGACTTTAAGGTTGATCTTCTTCATGCCAAGGCCCTTGCAGATGGATACGGCAAAGGCATCCATCGAAAGGCCAACGGCGAGCAGCACGAGCTCTGCGAGTCCCATAGTCTGGCTCCCTCTCTGCGGGCGGGCCCGCGTGTACCTCTTGGGGGAGTAACAAAAAAAGACCCGTGGCGTACGCGTTGCGCGCACAGCCACGAGTCTCGTTCATTAAGGCAAGCCAGGCCGCATCGGCCAGTGTGTTGACTTGCCGCGCCACCGGAGGCGAACCCGATCACGCGACTACTCCCTCATTTATGCGAATCCCGATGCTACCACATAAGCAGCTCATTTGGATTGGGGCTCTCAGCTGTGTTCGCTCATTCTGTAAGCATCGGATTTTGCGGGCGTCACAGGGGCAAACCGTGAGAAACTTATTGACGTTTATGGAGCGTATACGATGGGAGCGATGCCTTGGATAAGAACGAGCTGCAAAAGCGTATGGAACAGGCCATTCGCCTGACGGCACCTGGCCAGCCGATTCGCACCGCCCTCGACATGATCATTGCTGGTCACCTGGGCGCCCTTATCTGCGTCGGCGACACCGAAAACGTGCTCGCTGCTGGTAACGACGGCTTCCCGCTCAACATTTCGTTTACCTCGAACCGCCTGTTCGAGCTTTCCAAGATGGACGGCGCCATCGTCATCGATGGCGACCTCACCCAGATCCTGCGCGCCAACTTCCACCTCAATCCCGATCCCTCGCTCGCCACGAGTGAAACGGGCATGCGTCACCGTACTGCCGCTCGCATGTCGGTGCTCACCGACGCCATCGTGATCTCGGTTTCGGCTCGTCGTGCCGTCGTCAACGTGTACGTCCACGGTAAGAGCTACGAGATCCAGCCTGTCACCACCATCATGAGCTCGGTCAACCAGCTCGTCGCCACGCTCCAAACCACCCGTCAGTCGCTCGACCGCTCCCTGCTGCGTCTGACGGCCCTCGAGCTCGATGACTACGTTACGCTCGCCGACATTACCGGCATTTTCTCGAGCTTCGAGATCATGCAGCAGGCAAAGACTGAGCTTAAGGATTGCATTGTCAAGCTGGGCAACCAGGGCAAGCTCTGTCTCTTATACACATCTGACGCTGCCGACGAAGCTAGAAGTGTAGA
>CABSMN010000312.1 GCA_902478765.1 uncultured Collinsella sp. | reverse complement strand
TCTACACTTCTAGCTTCGTCGGCAGCGTCAGATGTGTATAAGAGACAGGCCTGGCAGACGCCAAGGCACTTCACGACTGCATCAAAGTCGGCCTGTGTGTGGTTGTCCACTCGTAGTGCAACGCGCACATTCATACAACGTGGAACCGCTGCGACCAATCTAACAGTTCCGAAAGAAACCGTCTTATGCGCCCGCCTCAACCGGTGGGCGTATATACTTATCGAGGTACTTTCTATAAAGGAGACGCTATGCCGAATGTCCCCACGACCACCCCGGGCCCGGATGATACCGAGCACACGCTCGAAGATGTCACCGAAACGATTCCTCTGATTACAAACGTACATGCCGATAAGCAGAGCGGACGCGCGAACGATGCGACCGAGATTTCCGATGAAGAGGCATATGCCAAGCTCAAGGCAAAACGTGCCGAACGTCGACGCAAAAAGCTCATCCGACGCGGCATTGCGGCCGGCGTCGTGGCCGCCATTGTGCTCATCGCCGTTGTCGTGACCCTGGTTATCAATGCGCAGCCACAGGGCACTAGCGGGCCTGTGACCGACATGGTGACCGAGGGCACGTTTACCACAACGGTCGAGGCGAAAGGCCAGCTCAAACCCATTTCGTCCTCAGTGGTCTCCCCTTCTGTCGACGGCACGGTCGATTCGATCAACGTGCAGGCGGGCCAATCCGTCAACGAGGGCGACGTGCTTATGACCATTAAAAACGACGAGCTCGACCGCAACGTTGCCGAGGCGCAGCGTGCAATTGCAGCCGCCCAGGAAGACCTTACCAGCGCACAGAAAGCCGCCGCTGCCGCGCAGGCCAACCCAACGACGGACGTCGATGGAGCTTCCGCAGCGGCTGGCGTCTCCGACGCATCAGCGGACACGAACGCCGTATCGGCCGCGCAGCGCAGCCTCGCTTCGGCCCAGGCAAACCTCGATCAGGCGAACGCCAAGGCCGCCAGCCGTACGGTCACGGCCCCGAGCTCGGGCAGCATCGTGGAGCTCAACGCCAAGGTGGGCGCCACGGTAACAGGCGGCATGATTATGGGCGAAAGTGATACGAGCGGTGGCAAGCAGTGCATGCAGATCGCCGACCTATCCAAGATGAAGGTGACCGTGCAGGTGGGCGAAAAGGACATCGCCAAGATCGCCGTTGGGCAGAGCGCCAACGTCACGTATCCCGCGTTTCCCGATATCGTGAGCCAGGGCACCGTCACGGCTATCGCGTCGGTGGCAAACTCCGACGCCGCTAACGGTGGCGGCGGCAGCGTAACCTTTAACGTCGACATCCTCATCGAGTCGCCCGACGCGCGCCTGAAGCCGGGCATGACGGCCGAGGTCTCGGTGGTGACCGAGCGGCTCGACGACGTAGTGATGGTTCCGACGATGGCGCTCATGACCGAAGACGGCGAACACTATTACGTCAACGTGGCGACTGATGAAGAGGGCAAGCAAACCCGTCGCGTGAAGGTGACCGTCGTGACGCAAAACGACAACGAAGCCGTAGTCGGCAAGACACAGGTCAAGCGCGACGACCAGGGCAACGAGATCAACCCCAACGTGCCGGTTACCAAGCTGCGCGATGGCGACACCCTCGTCATGGACACCGGAGCTGACGCAACAGCTGACGGCGGCCACAACGCGGATTCGGGCAGTATGTCTGACGATGAGGGCATGTAATGCGTCCCGTTATCGACATCCGCAAGGTGCACCGCATCTTTGAGAGCGAGGCGGGGTGCGCCCACATCCTGCACAACGTGAGCCTGGCGGTAAATCCCGGCGAATTCGTCGCCATCACTGGCCCATCGGGTTCGGGCAAATCAACGCTCATGAACATCCTAGGCTGCCTGGATAAGCCAACGGCAGGCGACTACTACCTGCAAGGGCTCAACGTGGCCGAGCTCGATGATGACGAGCTCACCGAAGTTCGCGCCCTGAGCATTGGCTTTGTCTTTCAGAGTTTCAACCTGCTGCCGCGCCTGTCGGTTATCGAAAACGTCATGCTGCCGCTGGCCTACACCAATGTGCCCCGTAGCCAGCGCGAGATGCGCGCCGTGCACGCACTGCAGGCCGTCACGCTACCGGTCGCTGTCTCTTA
>CABSMN010000311.1 GCA_902478765.1 uncultured Collinsella sp. | reverse complement strand
ACACTTCTAGCTTCGTCGGCAGCGTCAGATGTGTATAAGAGACAGGCTCAGGATCTCGCGGTTAAAGAGCAGCTCGTTTTTCTTTTTGAAGAGGTTGGGGGCCTCGGTCTTTTGCTTTTTGTGGCCAGCGCCCTTCTCGCAGCGGTTGCCGGTAATGAAGCGCCTGCCGCCGCCAAAGTCGTTGACGGTAAGCTGGCAGTTGTTGGAGCAGCGGCCGCAGCGAACATGTTTTTGCGTCACGGTGAGGCGCGCGATGTCCTCGGCCGAGAGGATGGTCGAGGTGCCGTCGACGCCGGCGCGATCGCGGGCGAGCAGGGCCGCACCATAGGCGCCCATGCAGCCGGCGATGTCGGGGCGCACGGCGTGGACGCCGGTAAGCTGCTCAAATGCGCGCAGCGTGGCATCGGACATAAAGGTGCCGCCCTGGACGATCACCTGGCTGCCGATCTCCTTGGGGTCGCGCAGCTTAATGACCTTGAACAGGGCATTCTTGATGACAGAATAGGACAGGCCGGCCGCGATGTCGCCCACCGTGGCGCCTTCCTTTTGCGCCTGCTTGACGCGCGAGTTCATAAAGACCGTGCAGCGGCTGCCCAGGTCGACGGGGGCCTTGGCATGGATGGCGGCATCGGCGAACGCGCGCACGTCCATGTTCATAGAGACGGCGAAGCTCTCGATAAAGCTACCGCAACCCGACGAGCAGGCCTCGTTGAGCATGATGTGCTCGATGACGCCGTCCTTCACGCGCAGGCACTTCATGTCCTGACCGCCAATGTCCAGAATGAACTCGACGCCGGGCAGGAACGCCTTGGCGCCGCGCAGGTGCGCAACGGTCTCGATCTCGCCGGAATCAGCCTTGAGGGCCTCGATGAGCAGTGCCTCGCCGTAGCCCGTGGTAGTCACGTGGCCGATAGTGCAGCCGGCGGGGATGTGGTTGTAGAAATCGGCCATGATGACCTTGGCCGTGCCCAGGATGTCGCCGTTGTTGTTGCCGTACCAGGTGTGCAGCAGCTGACCGTCCTCGCCCACGAGCGCGGCCTTCATGGTGGTGGAGCCGGCGTCGATGCCGATGAACACGCGGCCGGTGTAGCCGTCGAGCTTGCCCTTGGGAACGACTTCCTGGTCGTGGCGGGTCTTGAACTCGGCGAAGTCCTCGTCGGTGGCAAAGAGCGGATCCAGACGCTCGACCTCGGCACCCTGCGTGTCACCCAGGGCATCGATGGCCTCGATGAGCTGCGGGAACGTGCTGAGCTTGTTTGACTCGTGCGCCATGGCGGCGCCGCTCGCCACAAACAGGTGAGCGTTTTGGGGCACGATACGGTGCTCCTCGTCCAGGTTGAGCGTGAGGTAGAAGCGGTGGCGCAGCTCGGAGAGGTACTGCAGCGGGCCGCCCAAGAAGGCGACGTTGCCGCGGATGGGACGGCCGCATGCCAGGCCCGAGATGGTCTGGGTCACGACGGCCTGGAAGATGGAGGCAGCCACGTCCTCGGGGCGGGCGCCCTCGTTGAGCAGCGGCTGCACGTCGGTCTTGGCAAAAACGCCGCAGCGGCTGGCGATGGGATAGATGGTGGTGGCGTTGGCCGCGAGCTCGTTGAGGCCGCTCGCGTCGGTGTGCAGCAGGGTTGCCATCTGGTCGATGAACGCGCCCGTGCCGCCGGCGCAGGTGCCGTTCATGCGCTGCTCGATGCCGTTGTCGAAATAGATGATCTTGGCGTCCTCGCCGCCCAGCTCGATGGCAACGTCGGTGGCCGGGATAAGAGTCTCGACAGCGCGCTTGCTGGCGATGACCTCCTGGACAAACTCCAGGTCGAGCCACTGGGACAGCAGCAGGCCGCCCGAGCCGGTAATGGCGCAGGTCATCTGGGCCGTCGGCAGCACGGTCGCAGCGCCCTCGAACAGGTCGCGGGCGCAGGCGCGGACGTCGGTGTGGTGGCGCTGGTACTTGGCGTAGACGATCTGGTTGTCGTCGTTGAGCACGGCGAGCTTAACGGTGGTGGAGCCCACGTCGATGCCCAGGTGCAGGTTGCCACGAGCGTTCTCGGGGTTGAAGATCGCGCCTTCGGGGGCGTGGGCGGCGGTGGCGGTTACGGACTCGGCAACGTTGGGCG
>CABSMN010000310.1 GCA_902478765.1 uncultured Collinsella sp. | reverse complement strand
GCGCAGGGCGCCCGCTCGCCGTGGGCGAGCGGGCGCCCTGGGCTCCGGCGCTCGACGGACTGACACTCCGTGTGCCCGCCGGTGGGCGCGCCTGCGTGATGGGCGCCTCGGGTGTGGGCAAGTCGACGTTGCTTGCGCTGGCTGCGGGGGAGTGCGCGCCGTGCTCCATGGTGTTTCAGGACGTGCGCTTGGTTGAGGACGTTTCGGCTTTGGAAAACGTGCTGGTGTGCGCCGACGCGCGCGTGGACGCCTCGGGTGCCGCGGCCCTGCTGCGCCTGTTGGTGCCGGGGGTCGATTTGCATGCTCGCGTGGCCGAGCTCTCGGGTGGGCAGCGTCGTCGCGTCGAGATTGCCCGAGCACTGCTGTGCCCGGGCGGCGCGGTGATTCTGGACGAGCCCTTTACCGGCCTGGATGTCGTCGCGCGCGATGCGACGGCCGAGGTCGTGCTCGATCTGCTCGACGGTCGCACGCTCCTACTCGCCACACACGATGCCGCTGACGCTCGGGCCCTCAATATCTCGGACATCATCACGCTCTAAATACTTACTCAGCAACATAATAATCCGTTTTTCTCCGTCCCCATGGGGCGGGTGTGGTATTCTATCTGCGGGGTAATACTTAGGAATACCAAGTAATACCAATGCCGTAGAAACAAACTCAGGATGCGGGCCAATCGGGTTGCCTTCACAGTCCGTCGCCCAGCCGCGTGGCCCGCATCTATCCGCACCACCGTCGTTTCAAAAAGGAAGCGCCATGGCAGAACACATGACCCCGGTTGTCGCGAAGGTCTTGCCCGAGGAAAAGGCGGCCTTCGCGGCGGCAACTCAGCTCGTGGGCACCACGCCGTCCAACGCCATCCGCATGTTTATCGCCGCGTTCAATCGCTGCGGCACCTTCCCGTTCGACATTTCGCCCAACGGGGCTTTTGGCGCTGCGCCCGATTCTCATCAACAATGACTGTCCCCAAGTGCCGGGTTTTGAGGAGGTTGGCATGCTCAATGCGCTGGTTTGGGCGCTTGCCTGTTTTGGTGTCGTCGCTGCCGATATTGCCCTGAGCATTGTTTTGTTCTCCGCGCTGGACATCGTGTCGGCACTGACGGGTTTCCCGATCGACAATCTCGATATTCAATGGTTTCAGGCCGCCGCTCAGACGGCGTCGTTTTTGATGGCGCTGCTGTGGTGGCGCTATCTGTGGCCCCGCTCCTTCATGGCGCGCCGGCAAGGTGAGCGCCCGCTCGGCGGGGGAGCAAATGCTGCATGGAAGCGCATCGCATGCGTTGTCGTGATCGGCCTATCCATGCAGGTGGTCATTAGCTACCTATGCGACGGCGTGCTGTCGCTGCTGCCCGAGGTTGCGGCAGACTATAGCGAGCTCGTCGAGGAAACAGGCATGGGCGATACCAACCTTCTTGCCGTCCTGACCACGGTGCTTGGTGCGCCGTTTTGTGAAGAGCTCCTGGTACGCGGCGTCATCTTTGAGTTTTCACTCCGGGCGTTTAACTCCCAATGTCGCCCACTTTGGAAGCGGCGGCGTCATGCGAGCGCGCAGGACGGCGCCATGGTGCCCTGGGCGGCCCCGAGCACGTGGGGTATCGCCGCGGCGGTCGTGCTGCAGGCGGCGATCTTCGGTTTTATGCACATGAACTGGGTGCAGGGCTGCTATGCGGGCGCTGCCGGCCTCATTTTTGGCTGGGTGCTCGTGACGACCGGGAAGCTCCGCTACACGATCCTGCTACACTTTGCCTTTAATGCCGGGTCGTATCTCATGACGTTGCTCTGGTTTGTGAACACGCCGTTCGACGTGGCAATTACGGTCGCTATCGCCGGCGTCATCCTCGTTGAGGCAATGCGCTCGCTGCGCCATGCGTGTGGGATGGACGCAGCGAGCGCACCGCTGCCCTAGTTGCGGCGTCCGCCGCCGTTGGCGCCCTGCCGTCCCTGGGCCGCGCGATTGCGACCGGCAGTGTTCTGTGCGCGCGACATGCCGCCGTGCCCCTTGCTGCCTTTGGGTCCCTTGCCAGCGCCGCCGCCATGCGGTTTGCCGCCCTTCTTGCCGGTGCCATGCCCACCGCCAGCAGATGTCTCGCCCGGGCGCGGGGGCACGGGACGAATCAGACAATGCTTGGTGTAGC
>CABSMN010000309.1 GCA_902478765.1 uncultured Collinsella sp. | reverse complement strand
GACAGAATCGAGACGGCTCACGTTAACCTGTCCCTGTGCCCATCGCTTACCGAGCACGATTTTGAGTGCGAGAGCCTTTACGATGTCTTGCTCAAAGAAGGTGGCGTGCGTGTTGAGCATGGACGTGAGCATATCTCCATCTCGCGTTTGAACGTCGAAGAGGCCGAGCTGCTCCAGCAAGAAGAGGGAACGCCGGTGTTCTATGAGAGCTCGATCGAATTTGATAAGGACATGCGTTTTGTGGAGCATTGCAAATCGGTGATTTTGCCCACAAAGCTCCGCTTTGCCGATAACGGCGAAGAGAACGGCATGAGGAGCGTGGCAGGTGAACAATGGCTGAAACAGTAGATGCCACCCCGGTTTATATGCGCATTCGACGCCGCATCGAGGAACGTATCGAGCGCGGTATATATCCCACGGGTTCCATGATTCCGTCCGAAAAAGACCTCGCCGAGGAATTTGGTACGACACGCTTGACCATCCGAAGCGCTGTCGATGAGCTGGTTCGGCGCGGGCAGATTCGCCGTGTTCGGGGAAAAGGTGCCTTTGTGGCGCAGAAAGTACCTGCTTTTTTTGAACGCACGGTCGGTTTCCGTGAATCGGTCCGTGCTTCGGGCGGCGAGCCGTCCGTCCGTATTCTCGCGCGTTCCAAGCGTTATGCGGGGCCATATTACGCCGACCTGTTTGGCATCGCCGAGGACGACCTGCTCTATTCCGTTCGACGCCTGAACTGCATAAACGGTAGCCCCGTATCGATTGAGACGGCGCTGATTCCCTGCCTGCTGTTCCCAACCATCGAAGATATTGACGTGTCGGTCTTCAGTTTGTACGAGACCTATGAGATGCTGGGCCGAAAGCCAGTCATGGCACAGGAAAAGCTCGATATCGAAGCGCTGGGCGCACGAGATGCCGGCCTCCTTGGACTGGAACAGGGCGATCTTGTTTTGCTTTTGGAATGCGTGAGCTATGACGCGAGCGGTCAGGCTATCGAGTATGTAAAGTCCTTCAATCGTGGCGATACGGGCGGCTACACCTATACGTACTAGCTGGTATTTTGTGAATAACGGCTGGGAAACTAACCAGTTTTGATCGTTGGGTCAGCTGTATATACAACCTTTCAGGGCTCAAAATCGACCGTTCGCCTAAGGGGATAAATTAATCGACAAAGAGGTATCAAAAAGTCATAACCTGTAACTGTGATTGGTATCAAATACTAATGATTTGTAACGAGGTGAGAAGATGAAGATGCTCGATTACGTTCAGCTTGCCCATGTGCGTATGGGGGAGAACCTCGAGCGTTCGTCTGAGCTGGTAGCGCAGCTCGTAGATATTTTCCAGTCCGGTTCTTTTGACGCACTGCGCGTCGTTGCTTCGGGCTCGTCGCGCCATGCCGCCGATTGCACCCGCGATTACCTGCAAGATGCGCTGCAGATGCAGGTGTCCGTTGTGACGCCCGAGGCCTTCGTCGATTTTGAACACACCTATCCGCAGCATGCGCTCAACATCGCCGTCTCGCAGAGTGGCTATTCGACCAATACGATTGCGGCGCTCGATTACATGCGCGCACACGATATGGCTGCAGTTGCGCTCACGGCAAACGTCGAGGCGCCCATCAAGGAGCACGCTGACATCGTTCTTGACTACGGTGTGGGCGTCGAGTCGGTGGACTTTGTGACTCTGGGCGTTGAGGTCCTCGTTGAGTACCTGGTGCTCTTTGGTATCTACGGCGGTCAGGCGCGCGGAACGATTGACGCCAAGGGCGTTGCCCAGCGTCTTGACGACCTGCGCGAGGCTATCCATGCCAATGCCGTGATGTGCAAGACCGCCGAGGCATATGTCCAAGAACACATGCTCGAGCTTTCTGAGCACACGCCCGCCATGGTCGTCGGCAACGGCCCCAACTACGGTGTTGCCGAGGAGGCAGCGCTCAAGCTGAGCGAGACCATCAAGATTCCGGCCATGCATCACGAGGGCGAGGAGTTTGTTCACGGTCCAGAGATGCAGATCGTTCCGGGCTATCTGGTGTTTATCGTCGACGATCCGCAGGGGTCGGAGCGTCTTGCGAATATCGCCGATGCGCTATCGAATGTTACGACAAAAACGGTGCTGCTCACGGCCCATCCCAGGGGTAGGGCTCACGAGGTTGCGGTGCCTCA
>CABSMN010000308.1 GCA_902478765.1 uncultured Collinsella sp. | reverse complement strand
ATCGAGCAGGAGCTCGGCATGACGCTCGACGAGTTTGCCACGCATGCCGATGTGGTCTACGACAACAAGAACATCGGCGCCGCCATCGCAAGCGGCACCTATCCGGTCGACGGCATGATCGTGGCCCCGTGCTCCATGAAGACGCTCGCCGGCATCGCGAGCGGCTACAGCGACAATCTGTTGCTGCGTGCGGCCGACGTGCAGATGAAAGAGCAGCGCCGCCTGGTGCTCATGGTGCGCGAGACGCCCTTCAGCGCCATTCATGTCGACAACATGGCGCGCCTTGCGCGCGTACCGGGCGTCATGCTCATGCCGCCCATGCTCACGTTTTACAACGGCCCCGCCACGCTCGATGACGCGGTGCACCACATCGCCGCCAAGGCGCTCGAGGCCGTCGGCGTGTCATGCGCAAACTATAAGCGCTGGTCATAGGCGTCTTTAGGGTAGGATACGAGTAGTGTTTGAGCCCGCTGCCCCTGTGGGCGGCGGGCTTTGTGCGCAAAAAGGATGTGTCGGGAGGACCTATGCAGACGGGCATGTATGCGATTAGCGAGATGGCGAGTTTGTTTAACGTTTCGCGCCAAACGCTCATCTACTACGACAAGATCGGTCTGTTTAAACCCGCCGTGGTTAACGAAAAGGGCTACCGTTTCTATTCGCCCACGCAGATCCCGCTCATGCGTCTGATCTGCATGCTACGTGACCTAGGGCTCGAACTCGATGAGATCGACCGCCTAGCCTCGACGTTCGACATTAGCGAGATGACCGATCACCTGCGCTCGCGGGTGCAAGCGCTCGATGAACAGATCGCCGGCCTCAAAGCCGAGCGCGCGAGCGTGCAGGAGCGCCTGAGCTTTTACGACGAGGCGGTTTACTGGCGCGAGCGCGAGGGCAGGCCGGAGCTCAAGCAGTTTGAGCGTCGCTACGTGGTCTTTGAGGAGTTTCCAGGCGATATCGAGCGCGGCCGCTCGATGCTTCACCCCACGCTCATGCGGGCCATCCTGCGCATGCGTGCGTTGACGGGCACGCGCCCTATGCGCGGCTGGGGTGCCATGCTGCGTCGTGAGGCGCTGCATTCCGACGACCCTATCGCCGGCGCGGGCTCCTTTGCCGTGCTGCCGCGCGGTGCCGAGGAACTGCTGCCGAGCGATCCCGCCGAGCTGGCAGAGATCGGCATCGAAGTGCTGCCCGAGGGCACATACCTGTGCATGAGCCGCTGGGGTATGCCGTACGAGCCCGAGGGCATCCGCGCCATCGTTGCCTGCATGGACGAGCACGCGCTCCAGCCCATCGGCAACGCTTTCGACTTTTGCTACCTCGATACCACGAGCTACGACGAGTCCCACCAAGAAGACTTCTGCTGCATCCAAGTCCCCGTTGTCCTTCAGATGCGACAAGGGGACGGTCCCTTTGTCACATCCACGCCCATTTCTTAGAAACTTGCAAAATCTGCAAGTTTCTAAGGTGGCATCTTATAAACTTGCAAATAATGCAAGTTTATAAGTTTTCATGTCTGGACGGGCGCTAGGGAGACTCTATGAACATCGTTCGCCGAAGCCGCTATCTTGATCGACTCATTGCTTTTCAGGATACCGACCTCATCAAAATCGTGACGGGTATACGCCGTTGCGGCAAATCCACGTTATTGGACATGATGAGGGAGCACCTGGCGCAACAGGGGGTGCCGGCCGAGCGTTTGCTGACCTTTAAGATGGAATCTCTAGAGTATGCGGGGATTACAGATTACCTGACGTTTTATCGCATGGTTCGGGAGCGCGTTGACGGTGTCGATCGCCCCTATCTGTTCTTTGACGAGCTCCAGAATGTCGAGGGCTGGGAAAAGGCGGTTAACTCGCTCCGAATCGATTTGCCGTGCGATATCTATGTCACGGGCTCCAATGCTTTTTTGCTATCGAGCGAGCTTGCAACGCTTATCTCGGGCCGGTATATCGAGGTCAAGATGCAGCCGCTCACGTTTGGCGAGTATCTTGATTTTCGCTCGATTGATGCGGTCGTCGCCGAAGGGCTTGGCGAGAGGGCCGAGCTCGTTTCCAAGACGGGCGATCGCCTTAATTCAAACACCGTGTTCGAGCAGTACATAACCTATGGCCTGTCTCTTATACACATCTCCGAGCCCCACGAGACTACGCTGCATCTCGTAT
>CABSMN010000307.1 GCA_902478765.1 uncultured Collinsella sp. | reverse complement strand
CGTAGATGTGTATAAGAGACAGGTGCCAACTATACGTCTGATGACGGCATGACGTTTTCATCGCTGGTGATTATTGACTTGGGGATCGCGCGCGTGTGGCGCGCTGGCGCCGATGCCGACACCGTCAAGTTCGGCACGCGACCCTATGCGCCGCCCGAGCAGTATGGGTTTGGGCAGACGAGTGTGCGCAGCGACGTCTACGCGCTGGGCGCCCTGTTGTTCTTCTGCTTGACGGGAGTCGACCCTAAACCAGGGCTCGACATGCGCGAGCAATGCGAGGCGCATGGCATTCCCACTCCACTTGCCGATGCCGTCTGCATGTCGATGGCGCTCGACCCGGCCAAGCGTTTTGCGAGTGCGGAAGCGTTGGGACGGGCGACGCGCTCGGCATACGATCTGAGCCGCCCCGTGCGGCCTCCTACACCTGCGCCTGTCCGTACTCCGGCCTCGGAGACGGTGTTGACGCTCCAAGGGCTCCAGAACCCCGCAGGGCTTCCTAGGCCCGCCGCCTCCGCTGCATGCGGCCTGCTCTCTCGCGTTCCGGAGTCTCTGGGCCGCATTTGGAATACGCTTGTCTGTTTCTCGCTGCTTGTGTTCTTTGCCGGAAGTCACTTTGCCGTCTTTCACCCCACGGGAGCAAACCAAAGCTACCCGACGTGGCTTCTCATAATCGAGTATTTTTTCTTTGTCGATGGCCTTATGGCGCTTATGCATTTTGCGCTGCTCGATAAGCGCCGTCTTCGTCGGCGATTTGCACTGCTCGACAGCTATCGCGGCATGAAACTCGCGAAACTCTGGCTCAAGGCATTGGGCGTGCTGCTCCTATGCATGATCGTCGTAGTCGCGGTTGCCAATGCGACCGGCGTCGTCGATACTTCCGCTACCTAAAAGAAAAGGGCCCCATTGGGGCCCTTTGCAGTTGCACTTAGATGCGGTTCATCTGAGCGGCGACTTTGTTGTACCAGTCCTGCCACGTGGGCGGGCAGTACTTTTTGGCCGCAGCCGGGGTAAGGGTGGAGCCGTAGTTGGCGCCCAGATAGGCAACGTGAGCGGAGATGCCCTCGCTCCAGCTGCCAAAGCTGCGCCAACCGCCGCCACGGGCACTCCAGCCCCAGGCGTTGTAAGAATTGGCACAATAAGCACCCTTGGTGCTCTCGATGCAGGCGATGGCGGGGGACCAACGGGGGTCGACACCGGTATTCCAAGCGGCGACGGCAAAGTTATAACCCTGGCCTGCCATGGGGGAGCCGGCGAGATAATTGTCGATGCGGCCCGTCCACTCATTAATGAACGAATCGTAATCGGAGCTACCGGTATTGGCGTTGTTCACCGTGGTGTCGATGGTGGTGTTGGTGTTGGTGGCCTGGCTGCTGGAATTGCTGCCGCTTACGCCCTCGCCCGAGAGCTTCTCGGCGGCAGCGGCCTTATCGGTCTCAAGCTTGGCAAGCTCGGCGGCATTTTCCTGCTCGGCTTTTGCCTGTGCCTCGCTGCGGAGCTGCTGGGCCTGAGCCAACGCATCCTCGGCGTTTTTCTGCTCTGCCTCAAGCTGAGACTTGGCCTGCTGGAGCTCAGCCTTGTTCTGCTCGAGTTCGGTTTGCATGTTATTGAGCTGTTCGATCTCGTCGACGCTCGAGCTCGTGATCTGGTTGGTGTATTTGCAGGTCGTGATGAACTCACCCAGGCTCTGCGCGTTGACCAGGAAGCTCACGATGGGGTTGGTGCCCTTCTGATACTTGTACAGATCGCGCATGGCGGAGCTTGCCTTGGCCTGCTGCTCGGGAAGCTTAGCCTCGATTTCCTCGATGCTTGCCTCATTGGAGTCAATCTGCTTTTGCAGGTCATCGAGTTTGGTGCGGGCGTCGTTGTAGGCGCTCGTGGCGGCTTCGATCTTCTGCTGGGCTGCGGAAAGCTGGTCCTGCGTTGCCTGAGAGGCGGCATACGCCGCAACGGGGGAGAGCATCGGCGTGGCCGTCAGCGCAACGGCGAGCGCGGCGCTCGTGATTATACGAGCCGGCTTCGACGCAATGAGCGCTGCGGCGCGATGATTCGAATGCTGCATCCAGTCCCTCTGCAATCAATCGTGGGTTATGGTTCGAACGGTATTCTACTACTGCTTTCGACCTCAACTTGAACCTTAAAGGTTCCAAAGGGTCAAGTTGAACTTGAGGCTTTGGC
>CABSMN010000306.1 GCA_902478765.1 uncultured Collinsella sp. | reverse complement strand
GGCTCGGAGATGTGTATAAGAGACAGCTCATTGCCCTTATCGTATTGGTCGTGGGTGCCGCCATGGTCTCGCCGCTGGGCCCCGCCGCCGCGCCGCAGGCTCCCTATGATGCCGGTGCTGCCGTGCAGGGCTTTTTGACCGGCTACCAGACCATGGACCTGCTCGCGTCGCTCGCCTTTGGCATCATCATCGCCGAGACCATACACGAGCTGGGCGTTACCGATGACAAGCGCGTGGCCTTCGAGATTTCGCGCTCCGGCGTGATCGCCGGCGTGCTCATGGCCATCATCTACTGCGGCTTGGGCCTTGCCGGTATGCAGCTCGGCACCGTGATGCCCGACGCTACCAACGGCGCCGCCATCCTCGCCCGTTCGGCCTCCATGCATTTTGGGCTTGCCGGCACGGTCGTGGTCTTCGCCATCTTCTTCCTTGCCTGCATGAACGTGTGCATCGGCCTCATCAGCTGCTGCTCGCGTTACTTCTGCGAGACGTATGTGGTCGAAGGGGGAGCGGAGGCCTCCGAGGAGGCCATGCGCCGTCCCTTTGCGGTTCTCGCCTTTGTGTTCGCGGCGTTTTCGTGCGTGCTTTCCAACGTGGGTCTCGACATGATCCTTATGTTCTCGGTGCCCATGCTCAACGCTTTGTACCCCGTTGCCATTGTGCTGGTGCTTATGGGCCTGGTGCACGGCTTTTGCGACGCTCATCCGCAGGTGTGGGTCTGGGTCGGCGGCGTCGTTGCTGTGCAGAGTGTTATCACCTCGGTCCGCGATGCGTTCTTTGCGGGCACGTGGCTGCCGTTTGATGCGCTACCCCTTGCAGACATCGGTGCCGCGTGGGCGCCGGTCGCCGTAGTTGCCTTTGTGATCGGTCTGCTCCACAGCAAGTTTGTCGCACATTCGAGGAGCTAGGGTTTCTGCGCTTGCACAGGCGGGGAGTCTCCCCTATAATTTCCTTCGCTTTGGGACACGCAAGGTTTAGACCTTAGCTGCTCAACACCTTCGGGACGTGGCGCAGTTTGGTAGCGCGCCTGCTTTGGGAGCAGGATGTCGCAGGTTCAAATCCTGTCGTCCCGACCATATCTTGCGGGCGTAGTTCAATGGTAGAACCCCAGCCTTCCAAGCTGATGACGCGGGTTCGATTCCCGTCGCCCGCTCCATAAGAATTGTTTTAACGGCTTTGGTTTCCTTTGGGGATCAGAGCTGTTTTCGTTTACGCGCCGGGCGACGGGAATCGAACCCGCCAGGGTGCGGAGCTGAGAAAATGCGTGAGCATTTTCCAGCGCAGCACGCAAGGGCCAATGGCCCGCAGCGAAACAAGGGTTTGCGAAGCAAACCCTTGGATTTCCCGTCGCCCGCTCCATAAGATAGACGAATGGCTTTAGTTCCTTTTGGGACCAGAGCCATTTTCATATACATGCCGGGACCCCACATCCCCTCCTAAGTTGCGGTGAAATACGGACTGTCTTTTGGCTTTTATGGCCCATGTAGTCCGTATTTCACCCCAACTATTTGTAAGGTTGGATTTTGATGCCGTTGGGAGGGTCGTAGCGACCGTCTACCGAGAGTGGAAATATTTTTTGAAGCGCTGACCTGCGACGTCAAGCTTTTGGTCAGCTTTTGGCAAGGCCTGCGGACGGAATCATGCGATAGCGTAATGGTATTCTCTCCGCCGTGATGGTTATGGGGTTGGCCATGCTCGATAAAGGCAAACATTTTCCGCAGTCATATGCAAGGATGCTATTCTCGGCCCTTGGAAATCATCAAGATGGACAGCTGCTTATAACAATTGATCCTTGGGATGAACGCCGTGCGCGCAAGCTTATGCAGAAAGAGCTCATGCTCCGTCTTTACAACCATGTGTATGTTGATCCGGTCTATTGGAATAATCTTGGGGTTGAAGATCGCATTTTTCAGCTGGCATCCGCTATTGCGTTCGTTGAACCGGATGCTGTGTTTTGCGGATCGACGGCAGCGCTGCTCTACGGCATCGGCTCGGCGTATGCGCTTCTGGATAAAGTGCAAGTGCTGCTGCCACGTTCTACAAGGCGTGATACGTATGAGTTCGTTGAATACAAGCGCTGGCGCCCGGGCGTGGTATGGCGGCTCGGCCCGTTTACGCTGACGGATCCGTATCGGACGGTGGTCGATATCTGTCTCTTATACACATCTGACGCTGC
>CABSMN010000305.1 GCA_902478765.1 uncultured Collinsella sp. | reverse complement strand
ATTTGGTGACGCGTAATTTGGATTATTTGGTGGCAAGCGTGCATAACCCGCAGTTTGCCGAAGGCGCGACGCTCGCCCAAACGACCCAGATGTACATCAATGCCCTGGAGCACCCCAAGGTGTTCATGCTGGGGCATACGGGGCGCTCGGGCGTGCCGTTCGATATCGATGAGGTGCTGTTGGCGGCCAAGGCCAAGCACAAGATTATCGAGATCAACAACCATAGCCTTGAGCATGGCACGGATGCCGAGCATTGGAACGTGTGTCGCAAGATCGCCGAGCGCTGCGCCGAGCTGGGCGTGGGCATTGGCGTGTCGACTGATGCGCACATTGGTATGGCCATTGGCAAGCTTGACCAGGCGCGCAAGATGCTCGACGAGATTCACTTCCCGTTGGATTTGATCGTGACGCGTGACCGCGAGACGCTGCTGCGCGAGATGGCGGCAGCCGGCGTGTGCGATTTGCGCAAGGGGATGTAACGAGGCTCATATGCCCAACGAAGGGGGGCGGTCCAGACGGGCCGCCCCCTTTCTTGTCCCAAAAATCTACCGGGGTTGGTTAGCGGCGCTCTAGGACCGCTACTGTTTCGGTGTGGTCGGTGTGGGGGAACATGTCGACCGGCGTGATCTTGAGCAGGCGATAGCCTCCGTCGAGGAGGTGGTGCAGGTCGCGCTCTTGGGTCACGGGGTTGCAGCTGATATAAGTGATGCGGCGCGGCTTAAGTGCGCAGGCGGCCTCGAGGAACTCGGGGGTAGAGCCGGCGCGCGGCGGGTCGATGGAAAGGACGTCGACGCGCTCGCTGTTATCGGCGGCATCTAGGATGTAGTCGGTGGCGTCGTCGGCCATAAACCAAGCGCTGCGGGTGAGGCCGTTGAGTTCGGCATTGCGACGTGCGTCGGCAATGCCCGCCGGGTTGCGCTCCACGCCGAGCAGCATAATGCCGACGCCCCTGTCCTGGGCGGCTTTGGCTGCACACAGGCCGATAGTTCCGCTACCGCAATAGGCATCGATGAGTACGTCACCCTGCTGCAGGTCCATGCCGTCAATGGCGAGCTGATAGAGCAGTTCGGTCTGCTGCGGGTTGGTCTGATAAAACGCGGTGGGGGAGATATCGAAGTTGCAGCCGAGCAGCTGATCGCGCATGCACTCGGCGCCATAGACGATACGAGTCTCCTCACCCAAGATGGCGTTACCGGGACGGCCATTGATATTTTGGGCAACGGTGACGATATGCGGATCGAGCGCCGCGACGGCCTCAAAGAACTCCTGCGCATGCGGTAAGTCACGCTGGGCGGTCACGAGCGTAACCATGACCTGGTCGGTACGCCAACCGCAGCGGACGACGGCATAACGAAGCAAACCAAGATGCTTGTCCTCATTAAAGGCGGGAATATGCAGCCGCTCAGCTTCGCGTGCGATGCCGTTGAGAATCTGACGGGCACCCGGCGCCTCGACAGGACACTCGGGTACGGCAACGATCTTGTGCGTGCCGCGCTCAAAGAAACCGCAACGGACAGTGCCCTCCCTACCGGGAGCAAAGGGAGTGGCAGCCTTATGACGAAAGCCGCGTGGCGCAGGATATTTGCCCGGGTCGCCCAGGGTGACGCCCATACCGCGAATGGGGTCGACGCTAATACCCTCGCGCTCACAGAGCCCAGCAAACAGCTCCTCCATAGCAGCCTGCTTGGCCGCCAACTGCTTCTTATAAGGACGATTGAGCGCCGTGCACCCACCGCAAGATTTCATGATTGAACAGGGAGACTTGGGGTCCACAGCCTTACGCGCAGGCGAAACGGGATCTTTATGCGGGCGCTTGGTGCGAGTCTGCGGCCCTTTATCCCCGCCTCGACGAGAGTCAGAACGCTTGGCCTTAGCCTTGCCCTTAGCCGATTTGCTTTTTGCAGCTTTGTAAGACTTGGATTTCGTAGAAGATTTCTCCTCTTTCGACCCCTCAGCCGCCTCCACCAAAGCACGACGAGCCCTACGCTCCGCACGAGATTCTGCCATCAATAACTCCACTAATTCATGAATTAAAAGCTGCAAGCATTGTACCGTGCCAGACCAGCGGGCGATATGCAGGCGGCCATTTCCTGTCAGCGATAAGTCCAACGATGTTTGCCCGGCGTGGGCGGGGAGCGGCGCGTAATTAAGTTTATCGCGAGTTCCGCACGCAAAGGAAAGCA
>CABSMN010000304.1 GCA_902478765.1 uncultured Collinsella sp. | reverse complement strand
GACTGGTTGAATCCATAAACAATATACTAGCCTGCCAGTCAACGGCTCGCCCTGAAAACAACCCCTCCTTTTCCAGCCGCGAATTCAGCAACAATTAATCAAGTGAAAATAAGTCTTACCTGTATTCACTTGCCCCATAGTTTTGCAGCAGTTTTAGCCAAATCCTGATCAAAGCCGCAGCTCAGCGGCTATTTTTGTGTCAAGTTTGATAATCTTTCTTTGTTGCTGTCTGTTGCTGCCTATGATATAATCTGGTATCTGCAAAACCAGTGAAAGGCCAGGTCAGAGGGTGTATCTGCACAAGTCGGAGCGCAAGGGAGGGACCTACCTCTCGATCGTCGAGGGCTACCGCGAGGGCGGCAAGGTCAAGCACAGGACCGTCGAGTCGCTGGGCTACGTAGACGACCTGATGGAGGAGTACGGGCCGGACCCCGTCGCCCACTTCAAGCAGGCCTGCAAGGAGCGCAACGCCGCCAAGGAGGCAGAGGCCCAGAGCGTCACCATCGAGATCCGCCCCCAGCAGAAGATCGACAAGCGCGCGGCGGCCCGCAAGAACATCGGCTCTGCGGTGCTGCTGGCGGTCTACAACGCGCTCGGCGTCGAGACCGCCATCCGCAACGCCACCAGGGGATCGAACGCCGACTACGACGCCAACGCCGTCATGAGGCTGCTCGTCACCGAGAGGGTCTTGGACCCCGGGTCGAAGAAGCACGCGTGGGAGAACAGGAACAGGTACTTCTTCAGGACGGAGTTCTCGCTGGAGGACACCTACCGCGCCCTCGACCCCATCTGCGCCTGCCGGGACCGCATCGTCTCCGCGGTCAACCGCGCGGTGGACAAGATGGGGATACGCGACACCGCCTGCGTGTTCTACGACGTCACCAACTACTACTTCGAGCTCGACGAGCCGGGCGGCCTGAGGCAGAAGGGCGTGTCCAAGGAGCACAGGAAGAGCCCGATCGTGCAGATGGGGCTCTTGCAGGACTCGGCCGGCATACCGATCGGCTACCGCCTGTTCCCCGGCAACACCCCCGACGCCTGCACCATGCTCGACGTGCTGGCCGCCATGAAGCGCGACTACGGGTGCCAGCGCGTCGTCGTGGTCGGCGACAAGGGCAACAACTGCTCGACCAACATCGCCGCCCTGACCGCCCGCGGCGACGGCTTCGTTTACTCGCAGTCGATCCGCGGCAGCAAGTCCGACGCCGAGCTCAAGGAGTGGGTGCTCGCAGACGCAGGCTACGCATGCGCGCGCGATGCGGACGGCCGCACCACCTACAAGGTCAAGAGCCGCCAGGGCTACAAGACCGTGACCGTCGTCGGCGACGACGGAAAGAGGCGCAAGGTCGACGTCGAGGCCAAGTACGTCGCCTTTTGGTCCGAGAAGTACCAGAAGCGCGCCCGCAAGGAGCGCCAGGCGGCGATCGACAAGGCGAGGAAGCTGGTGTCGAACCCCGGCGCCTACACCGCGGCCACGCACTTCGGTGCGGCCAAGTACGTCAAGGGGATGAAGGTCGACGCCAAGACCGGCGAGCTCGTCGAGGCCGCCGACGCGCTGGAGTTCGACGAGGAGCGCCTGGCGGCCGAGGAGGCCTGCGACGGCTACTACTGCATCGTCACCAGCGAGATCGAGATGAGCGACAGCGAGGTTATAGAGGCCTACAGGGGCCTTTGGAGGATCGAGGAGTCCTTCAAGGTCACGAAGTCGGACCTCGAGACTCGGCCGGTGTACGTCTCACGCGAGGAGCACATCGAGGCGCACTTCCTCACTTGCTACGTCGCGCTCTGCATCCTGAGGATCATCCAGGCCGCCACGGGCGGGGGGTACTCCGCCCGGGTGATCGCCGACGAGCTCTCTGCCATGTGCGGCACGCACCTCGAGGGCAACTGGTGGCGCTTCGACCACAGGACCGATGCCAGCGACGACCTGTGCAGGATGGCCGGGGTCGACCTGATCCGGCAGAACATGCAGCTGAAGGATATCAAGGCGGTACTCTCGCAGGCAAAGCTGCAGATCCCCAGTCCGAACAGAAAAATGTAAGCAAAAAGAGGCTCGTTTTCCCAGGTCAGGCTGGGAAAACGAGCCTCTTCAACTGCAAAAGTCAGGTTCTATGGCAAATGACAAAGCGCGTCAATAGCTTTTTTCAGACCCTTCGCGATTTCTAGTGGGTAGCACAGACCTCTAT
>CABSMN010000303.1 GCA_902478765.1 uncultured Collinsella sp. | reverse complement strand
AGCAAAAGGGCGACCCCTGTCCGGAGTCGCCCTTGTTGAGCTGCTTATGTTTAGCTGTTACTCGGCGTCGTGGTGACGGCGGGGCTTGCGGCCTCCGTTGTCGCCGGGACGGCGCGGACGGTCGCTGCGCTCGGAGCGCTCGCGACGCGGACGCTCACGGCGCTGGAAGTGCTCGCCGTCGCCCTCAGAGGCACCCTCGGCGCGAGCCGGGGCCTCGGGCTTGTCAAGACGATCGAGCGAGATCTTGCCACGATCGTCGACCTCGATGACGACGACCTTGACCTCGTCGCCCACGTTGAGGACGTCCTCGACCTTCTCCACGCGGCCCTTGGCGACGCGGGAGATGTGCAGCAGGCCGTCCTTACCGGGCAGCAGGTTGACGAAGGCGCCGAAGGGCTGGATGGAGACCACGCGACCGGTGTACTCCTCACCCGGCTCGGGAACCTTGATGATGAGCTTGATACGCTCGACGGCCTGGTCGACGGACTCGCCGGTGCCGCCGACAAAGACGGTACCATCCTCCTGGATGTCGACCGAGGCGCCGGTCTCGTCCTGGATGCCGCGGATAACCTTACCGCCGGAACCGATGACGTCGCGGATCTTGTCGGTCGGAACCTGGATGGAGACGATACGCGGGGCGGTGCTGCGCGTGGTGTGGCGCGGCTCGGGAATCACATCGAGCATCTTCTGCAGGATGAAGGCGCGACCCTCCTTGGCCTGCTGCAGGGCGCGGGCCAGGATGTCGAAGGTGAGGCCGGTGGCCTTGTTGTCCATCTGCAGGGCGGTGATGCCCTCGGTGGTGCCGGTGACCTTAAAGTCCATGTCGCCCAGGAAGTCCTCGAGACCCTGGATGTCGGACAGGACCACGGTCTTGCCCTCCTCCTGGATCAGGCCCATGGCGATACCGGAGACCGGGCGCTTAATGGGCACGCCGCCGTCCATAAGGGCGAGCGTGGAGCCGCAGGTCGAAGCCATCGAAGAGGAGCCGTTGGACTCCATGACCTCGGAGACGACGCGGATGGCGTAGGGGAACTCGTTCTCGTCGGGAAGCACCGGAAGCAGAGCGCGCTCGGCCAGATTGCCATGGCCGATCTCGCGGCGCTTGGGGCTGCCCATGCGGCCGGTCTCGCCGGTGCAGAAAGGCGGGAAGTTGTAGTGGTGCATGTAGCGCTTGCCCTCGGTGGGCTCGATGGTATCCAGACGCTGGCCCTCGTTGAGCATACCGAGCGACAGGACGGAAAGCACCTGGGTCTGGCCACGCTGGAACAGACCGGAGCCGTGAACGAGCGGCAGGTAGTTATCCTTCACCATGATGGGGCGAATCTCATCGGCGGCACGGCCGTCGACGCGCTCGCCGGTCTCGACGACCATGGTACGCATAGCCTTCTTCTCGAGGTTCTTGAGCGCCACGGGAATCTCGCGCTCCCAAGCGGACTGCTCCTCCTCGGTGAACTCGGCACGGATGGACTCCTTCAGAGCCTCGACCTTACCGATACGGGAGAGCTTGTCGGCGTCGCGAAGGGCGGCAGCCATCTCGTCGTAGTGGGCGAAGATGCGCTCCTGGACCTCCTCGACGGGCTGGTCGAGCGGGTACTCCTTCTTGACGATGGCGCCGTTGACCTGCTCCCACTCGGCGACAAACTCGTCCTGAGCCTGGCAGAAGGCAGCAAGGGCCTCCTGGCCAAACTTCATGGCGGCGAGCATGTCGTCCTCGGAGATCTCCTCGGCGCCGGCCTCGACCATCGAGATGAAGTCGGCGGATCCGCCCAGCTCCAGGTCCAGAACGGAGTTCTCGCGCTCCTCGTAGGTGGGGTTGACGATAAACTCGCCGGTCTCCACGTTACGGCCGATGCGCACGCAGGCAAGCGGGCCCTCGAAGGGCACGCCGCCGAGCGTCATGGCCAGGGAGGCACCCATGACGTTGATGACGTCGAAGGGGTTGACCTGGTCGGCGACGAGCGAGGTAGCGACAATGTGTACCTCGTTGCGGAAGCCGTCCGGGAAGCTCGGGCGAATCGGACGGTCGATCATGCGCGCGGTGAGCGTGGCCTTCTCGCTGGGACGGCCCTCACGCTTGAGGTAACCACCCGGGATGCGGCCGGCTGCGTACATCTTCTCGTTGAAGTCGACGGTCAGCGGGAAGAAGTCGTAGTTCTTGCGCTCCTTGGAGACAACCACGGTGTCGAGCAA
>CABSMN010000302.1 GCA_902478765.1 uncultured Collinsella sp. | reverse complement strand
AGATGTGTAGAAGAGACAGGGGATGTAGACATCGACCGGCAGAATCTTGTCCGTGCCGCCCCAGACGCAGTAGTTGTCGTAGAAGATGCCACCGGTGCAGCCGCACGCGCCATAGGACACCACGATCTTGGGATCGGGTGCGGCCTCAAAGGCGCGCAGGGCCGGCATGCGCATGGCACGCGTCACGGCGCCGGTGTATAGCAGCACATCGGCGTGACGGGGCGAGGGCACGACCTTGATGCCAAAACGCTCGACGTCGAAGACGGGCGTGATGGAACCGAAGATCTCGATCTCGCAGCCGTTGCAGCCGCCGCAGTCAACACGGTAGACGTACACCGAGCGCTTGATCTTCTTAAGAAGGGTCGCCTTGGCCTTCTCGATGCTCTCGTCGAGCTCGATTTTGGTCGGGCGGTACTGAAGCCGCTCGGGCAAAAGCGTGGGTTCGGCCATGGTTACTCCTCCTTCGTATCAAAATCCATGATGATGCCCTCGACCGGCGCCGGACCGGCGGGAATCTCGGGCGCATCGGGGTTGAGCTCGCGGTCGATATACTCCGGGTTCACGCCGTGGCCGCCCAGATACTCCATGCCGGGGCCCTGGGGCTCACCGGACGCAAGCGTCTCGTTGGCAGCCATGCCAGCAGCGTTGCCGGTCTTTACGGCCGAGGCGGCGCGCAGGGCGTCGAGCTCGCGCTTGCACTCCTGGCACATACCGACAGTACGGGCGGCCTGCTCGGCCTCCATGCCGCCGGCCTTTTGCAGCAGGCGCTTGGCGTAGTCGATCTCCTTGTGCGGGGCAAACGGCTTGCCGCAACGCGAGCAGTGCTCGAGCGTATAGACGCTCTTGCTGGTGAGGTCGTCCTTGCTCATGACGGCCAGCTCAAACTCCTCGGTGAGCTTGATGGCCTCCATGGGGCAGGCCTCCTCGCAGCGGCCGCAGAAGATGCAGCGACCGTAGTCGATCGACCAGGTGATGGTATCGGCCGCAAGGTCGGTGTCCATGCGAATGGCATCGGCCGGGCACGCCACGCCGCAGGCTCCGCAGGCGATGCAGAGCTCGGCGTTGTGCTCGGGCTTGCCGCGCATGTCCTTGTTGGTGGGAAACGGCGCAAACGGGTACTTGACCGTCGCGTCGCCGGCCTTGGCGTTGACCTTCCAAAGCTTCAGCATATTAGAGCGCCTCCTCATCGAGCGGAGCGGCCATGGTGCCCTCGCCCGCAAGCGGCGACTTGTCGCGCCAGACATTCTCGAACTGCTCCTTGTCGAGCACGTGGTCGCGCTTGGCGGCGACATCGGTCACCGTCACGCGGTCGGTGCAGGAGTAGCACGGGTCGAGCGAGCCGACGATCAGCGCCGCGTCGCCCACGGTGTTGCCGCGGAACATGTAGCGCAGGACCGGCCAGTTGCTGTACGTAGCGGCCTTGGCGCGCCAACGGTAGCACTTCTGGTTATTGCCGAGCATCGCCCAGTGCACGTCCTCGCCACGCGGCGCCTCGGTGGCACCGATGGCGTACTTGTGCGGGGTGTACTCCCAATCCGTGGTGAGGATGGGGCCCGACGGGCAGTTCTCGAGCATGGTCTCGATCATGTCAATCGAATCGTAGACCTCCTGGATGCGAACGGCGGTACGGCCGAAGGCATCGCAGGTGTCGGCCGTAGCGGCGTGCATCTTTTGGACGTCCGGATCGGCGTAGCCGTCGAAGGGATGGTCAAAGCGCACGTCGCGGGCATAGCCCGAACCACGCATGAGCGGGCCGACCGGCGAAAAGTCGCGGGCGATCTTACGATCGAGAATGCCGATGCCGCTCGTGCGCTCAATAAAGTTGGGCGTGGAGAGCAAAACGTCGACGAGCTCCTGGACCTCGGAGCGCAGCTGGTGGATGGTCGTGAGCGTGGAGAGCTTCTGCTCGGCCAAGATGTCGCGACGCACGCCACCGATCACATTGAGGCCATAGGTCTTGCGGTGACCGGAGAGCTTCTCGGCCAGGTCCATGGACTTCTCGCGGACGCGGAAGAACTGCTGGAAGCCGGAGTCGAAGCCCGTGTAGTGCGATGCGAGGCCAATATTGAGCAGATGCGAGTGCAGACGCTCGACCTCGAGCATGATGGCGCGGATGTATTGGGCGCGCGGCGGAACATGAATGCCCCTGTCTCTTATACACATCTCCGAGCCCACGAGACTACGCTGCATCTC
>CABSMN010000301.1 GCA_902478765.1 uncultured Collinsella sp. | reverse complement strand
TTCTCGGGCTTCATGTGCGGGAACAGCAACACGTCGCGGATGGAAGCCTGGTTGGTGAGCAGCATGACCACGCGGTCGATACCGATGCCGATGCCGCCCGCGGGAGGCATACCGTACTCGAGGGCGCGCACGTAATCCTCGTCGTACTCCATGGCCTCGTCGTCGCCGCCAGCCTTCTCGGCCATCTGGGCGGCAAAACGCTCGGCCTGGTCGACCGGGTCGTTGAGCTCGGAGAACGCGTTGGCGTACTCGTGGCCGGCGATAACCAGCTCAAAGCGGTGCGTCAGGCGCGGGTCGTCCTCAAAACGCTTGGCGAGCGGGCTGACCTCGATGGGATAATCGCACACGAAGGTCGGGTTGACGATGGTGTCCTCGCCCAGCTCATCGTAAATCTCGGCGATGATCTTACCAGCAGTCCACTCGGGCTTAATCTCCAGGCCCTTCTCGCGCGCGGCGGCAGCAAGCTCCTCGACCGGCGTGTCGATGGTGACCTGCTTGCCGAGCACGTCGGAGACGATGTCGGTCATGGGACGGCTGGCCCACTCACCAGAAAGGTCGATGGTCTGGCCCTGGTACTCGATGACCTCGGGGTTGCCGATGGCCTTGTTAGCCGCCTTAATGACACCCTGGGCGAGCGCCTTCATACCCTCGAGGTCGGAGAAGGCACGGTAGGCCTCCATCGTGGTGAACTCGGGATTGTGGGTAAGGTCCATGCCCTCGTTACGGAAGATACGGCCGATCTCGAACACGCGCTCAAAACCGCCGACGATGCAGCGCTTGAGGTGCAGCTCGGTAGCAATGCGCAGGTAGCACTCCTGATCGAGCGCGTTGAAGTGCGTGATGAACGGCTTGGCAGTAGCGCCGCCCTGGATGGTCTGCAGGATGGGGGTCTCGACCTCCATGTAGCCGTCGGACTCCATAAAGCGACGGAAGGTGGAGAGAATCTGCGAACGCTTACGGAACGTCTCGCGAACGTCGTCGTTGGCGATCAGGTCGACATAGCGCTGGCGATAGCGGGTCTCCTTGTCGGAAAGACCGTGGAACTTCTCGGGCAGCGGACGAACGGCCTTGGCAAGCAGGGTCGCGCTCTTAGGGGCAACGGAAAGCTGGCCGCGCTGGGTGCGCACGACCACGCCGGTCACGCCCAGGATGTCGCCCAGGTCGAGGGACTTGAGCGTATTCCAGGCAGCCTCGTCCATGTCGTTGATGCGGCAGAACAGCTGAATCTCGGCAGTCGCATCGCGCACGACGATGAACATGATCTTGCCCTGACCGCGCTTGGCGACCACACGGCCGGCGATCTTCACGACGTCCTCGGTGTCCTCGCCATCGGCAAGCTCGGCGTACTTAGCCTCGATATCGGCAACGTAGTCCTCAAGCTCAGAGTGCTCGGGATAGGGGTTCTGGCCCGCCTCGAACAGGGCGGCGCGCTTGGCCAGGCGGGTGGCGCGCTCGTCGTTGAGCGTCGATGCCTGATCGGCGGCGTTCTGGTTCTCTGCCATAAGTTAGCTCCTCAAACTAAAACGCTCCCCAGGATTCGGTCCCAGGGAGCGAAAACATACCTTTACGCGGGACCGTGGTCTAGCGTGCGATCTTGGCGATGGTGTAGACGCGAGTCTTGCCGGAAGGCGTAACGACCTCGACGGAGTCGCCCTCGCCGTGACCGATGATGGCGTGACCGACCGGAGACTCGTTGGAAATCTTGTGCTCGAGCGAGTTGGTCTCGGTGGTACCGACGAGCGTGACTTCCATGACCTCACCGTTGGGATCAATCAGAGAAACGGTGGAACCGATGGAGACGGTCAGATCGCCCGTGGTGGCAGCAACCTGAGCGTTGGCGAGGATGGCCTGGATCTCGGCAATACGAGCGGCGTTCTGGGCCTGCTTGTCCTTAGCGGCATCGTACTCGGAGTTCTCCGAAAGGTCGCCGAACGCGCGGGCTTCCTTGATGTCCTCGACGATCTCCTTGGCGTAATCGCCCTCACGCCAAGCGAGCTCCTCGACGAGCTTCTGGCGGCCCTCAGCGGTCAGTACGATCTGGCTTGCGTCCATACGGATATCTCCCCAACTCTGATCAAACAATCAACTGTCAACAAAACGAAAAAGACCGGCTAGCCTGCGGGCAAGCCGGTCAGGTGCTCACCCCAAAGGGATGGGACCTGTCTCTTATACACATCTGACGCTGCCGACGAAGCTAGAAGTGTA
>CABSMN010000300.1 GCA_902478765.1 uncultured Collinsella sp. | reverse complement strand
CTAACAGCAGCAGCTGGCCGTCCTCTAATCGCAGGTCAAAGTCGACGAATCGCTTTCCTTGGGGTGCGGCGCTTGCGGCGGTGATAGCGTTTTCCAAGGCATTTGAGAGCACGCTAAACAGGTCGGCGTCACCTACGTGGATGGTTTCGGGTACGGCGGCGCGCAGGTTGGCGGTAATGCCGTTTCTATTGATATCCGAGTTAAATGACGAAAGCGCGATGTTTACGGTCTCGTTGGCGCAGAAGCGGCGTACGGCGGTGCGATCGCCGGCTTCGCAGAGTTCATCGATGCGTTTGAGCGCCTCGTCGGTGTGGCCCTCCTCAATTAAAGCGGCCAGGCCGCGTAGGAAGTGGCGCATATCGTGGCGAAGAATCGACAGCTCGCGCCCAGATTGACGCCAAGCCTCGAGCTCTTTGATGGCGGCGCTGTCGCGGGTTTCGAGCATCCAGCGCTCTCGCTCGGCGGTTTCCTTTTCTTCGTATTCGCGTAGGTAAACGGCAAGAAACATAAGGTAGAACGCACAGAGCGCAAATGCCAAAAACTCAACCGTTACCACCGAGCCCGAGTGGAACAGCGTGGTGTAGACGTTGGTGGCATAGTCAAAGACGTAATAGACGAGCGGCAGGATTAAAAGGATGCCCAGCTCGGTGGTGCTTTTAATCGCCAAGCGCGGACCGATGTCGCCGGCCCAATGCAACAGGACGGCAAAGACGGCGAGTGTGGTCGCGATGCGCGCCAGATAGTACGCGATCTGAGAATCGGTTGCGGCAAATGCGGCGATGCCCATCCAATTGCTGAACTGGCAGCTCAGATAGGCACTCGTAATGCCGAGCACGGCAAGCAGCGGGCTCAGGCGGTAGCGCGCGCACAAATAGATGACGAGCGGCAGATGCACGACGAGCGGATATACCTGGCGGGCGAAAAGCTCGCCGCCGACGGCATTGGCGAGGCCAAATGCGCATCCGGTTACGGCACCGACCAGCACCAGTTCAAGCGCATGACGCCGGTTGATCTCGACACCGCACAGCGCCGCCGAGGCAAAGACGCCAAAGAGCAGCGTCGTGGCGTGGTGGATTGCCCAAAGGACCATTTCGACCGAGGAGACCATCAGTGTCTCCCACCCTCAAAGCGCGCCGCAAAGTAGGCGTCTTGGAATCCCTGCTTGCAGCTGCGCGAAAGCGGGATGCACGCGCCCGAGCGCATGACGATGTCCGTGCGGTCAAAGTGATCGATATTGCGCAGGTTGACCTGGTAGCTGCGGTGGCATTTAAAGAAGGTGGCATTTTGCACCAAACGGTCCTCGACGCTGCGGAATGACTCGAGTGCCTCGATATCGCGTCCGTCGCGCAGGTGGAAGACCACGTGCTTGTTGCGCGCCTCGGCATATTCGATGTCGGACAGGCGCAGGGCGTGGTAGCCAAAGGACGTTTTGATGACGAGTTCGTCGGTCGCTGACGGGCGCATGCTCGAAAGCTCGTCGAGCAACTGCGCCAGGCGTTCGTAGGCCACGGGCTTGAGCAGATAGTCGAAGGCGCGGACCTCGTAGGATTCAAGCGCGAACTCGGGCGACGAGGTGAGGAACACCAGGCGCACGGCGGTGTCGGCCTGGCGCAGTTCGCGTGCGGTGTCCATGCCGTTGACGAGCGGCATGATCATGTCGAGCAGAATGATGTCGGCGCGCGATGCGGCATGGCGGGCCAGCAGGTCCTCGCCGCGCGTGACGAGCGCAACATCGACCGTCGTGCCCGTCTCGGTCGACCAACGGTCGATTATCCGGTGCAGTCTATCTAGAAAAGCGACATCATCGTCGCAGGCAATAATCTTGAGCATTCGGCCCCCTTAAGTAGTTCGATTTTGCCACATCGGGCACGCGCCGCTTGCGGGGGTGCGGACCGTTTGCGCCCCACGGCGTGCAGCTCGCGCCAAGCGGTGTTGCGGTGGCGAAAGATGCCTCCTGCGCTATCGAAAGCCCGGCTATCCTCAGCTTGCCAGTTCGAAAATGGACTTGCCACATGATTGAATCTTTATTTCAACTTTACACCTAGGTTTACAGCTGTCTTGTCAGCTGTAAACCTAGGTGTCATACTAAAGCCCCAAGATTCGCCAAAAGAGAGGGGCCTTGATGGCACAGAGCGCGAACATGGATGCGTCGGAGCTTGCACGCGATATCGCGGCCGGCCTGGCATCGGCAACGACGGCAACGGAGCG
>CABSMN010000299.1 GCA_902478765.1 uncultured Collinsella sp. | reverse complement strand
CAGGTTGCCGTGGCCCAGACCGACCTTGCGGTCCTCAGCGACGGAGCCGGGAACGGTGAAGGCCTGGATGCCCTCGCCGATGATGGCGGCAGCCTCAGAAGCAGTCTTGGCGCCACGCTTGACAGCGAGAGCGCAGCCGAGGGTGTAGGCCCACTCGGCGTTCTGGAAGGCGATGGACTGGGTGTTGTTGACGATCTCACGCGGGTTGAAGCCCTTGTCGGTGCAGATCTGCAGAGCTTCCTCGAGGGAGGCGATGCCGTTGTCGGCGAGGCACTTGTTGATCTTGTCAGCGCGGCGCTCGTAACCTTCGAACGTAACAGTCATAGTTATTTCCCTCCCTTTCTACTCGTGAACCGGGAACACGCTGGCGACGGAGTGAGTCTCCTCGTCGGTGCGCGGGTCGATGTACTTGGCAGCGTTCTCCCACTGACCATAGTGGCCCATAGCGCCAGCGATGGCCTCCTCGGGGGTCTTGCCGGCCTTGACGGCGTCGGTGAACTTGCCGAGGTTCAGGAACTCGAATGCGATGATCTCGTTCTTGTCGTTGAGAGCCATGCGGGTGACGTAGCCCTGAGCGAGCTCGAGGTAACGAGCACCCTTGGCCTTGGTGCCGAACATGGTGCCGACCTGAGAGCGAAGGCCCTTGCCGAGGTCGTCGAGGGAGGCGCCCACGGGCAGGCCGCCCTCGGAGAACGCGGTCTGGCTGCGGCCGTAAACGATCTGCAGGAAGATCTCGCGCATAGCAACGTTGATGGCGTCACAGACGAGGTCGGTGTTGAGGGCCTCGAGGATGGTCTTACCGGGAAGGATCTCGGAAGCCATGGCGGCAGAGTGGGTCATGCCCGAGCAGCCGATGGTCTCAACGAGGGCCTCCTCGATGATGCCGTCCTTGACGTTCAGCGTGAGCTTGCAGGCGCCCTGCTGAGGTGCGCACCAACCCACACCGTGCGTAAGACCGGAGATGTCGGAAATCTCCTTAGCCTGGACCCACTTGCCCTCCTCGGGGATGGGTGCGGGGCCGTGGTATGCACCCTTGGCAACGGGGCACATGTTCTCCACTTCCTGTGAGTACTGCATGCCTCTCCTCTCTATCGTGTTGGCGTCCCGTCTGGGGGTCGTGGCTGGCGATTGCCGGGCGACCCTTCGAAAGGGACATGACATGCAACCCCTATAATACCGCGAAATGCACGGAATATTCGGCGAACGGCTCAGTTTTCGTAGCGAGAAGTCCGGAAGTTTTAATTGAAACGGTTTAACTATATGTTCTGTGGTCGCGAACTTCCGTAGAGGGGGTTCGTCTTGGGCAAGCTTTTGGTCAGCTCTTGTATGCGTTGCGGGGTCTGACCTGTTGCAACGGTGCCGTTCGCCGCCCGTTTACTGCCTTTGGCCGCGCGAGTGTATTGTTTTGCGTGAATGTTTTGATGGCACGCTTCAATCGTGCTGTATTGGATGGCAATCAGATCCCGGCGAAGGGAGCGCCATGCAGCGCGTTTGGAGAACGGTTACCGGCTTTTACCATGTCTGTGCCCGCGGTGTGGGCAAGCAGCTCATCTTTGAGGGCGATGAAGACCGGTGGGAGTTTTTGGAGCTGATGCGCGAGTGCTGCCGCGAGGCGGGCGTGACGGTTATCGCCTGGTGCCTTATGGGCAATCACGTGCATTTGGTGCTTGCAGATTACGAGGACGCGATGAGCGCGGCGATGCACCGGCTGCTTTTGACGTACGCGCGGCGGTTCAATAAACGCACGGGGCGCACAGGTCATCTGTTCCAGAACCGTTTTGACCGGCGCTCGCTCGATACCGACCGTTATCTAATGGCTGCCATTCGCTATGTTCACGCTAATCCGCAGGAGGCGGGTATCGCCCTGATCGAGCGTTATCCCTGGAGCAGCTTTGCCGAGTATCTGAGAGCGTATGACAACGATACGACGAGGGGATTTTCGGACCCTTCTTGTGTGCTTGAGCTCTTTGAGTCTGCCAAGGGGTTTCTGGATTATTCTCTGTCGATGCCCGATGGTTCCGATCCGGTGATTCACGATATGGATGAGGCAGAGTGGGAGCGGCGTGCGTTTGCCGACAAGATGGCGAAGCGCCTGGGTGTGCCGCTCAACGAACTCAAGACCGTAGCACCCTCGCGGCGAGACGGAATCGTTTTCGCCCTGCACGATGGCGGCTACACGGTGCGCGAGATCGAACGGTATACGGGAATCAGCAAGAGTACCGTCTCTCGTATCGTGCGCGCTTATGCGCG
>CABSMN010000298.1 GCA_902478765.1 uncultured Collinsella sp. | reverse complement strand
GCAGCGTAGTCTCGTGGGCTCGGAGATGTGTATAAGAGACAGGTCAGCGCCAGCGCCTGGCCATCGCCCGCGCCTTGGCCAAAAAGCCCGAGGTCGTGGTGTTCGATGATTCGTTTAGCGCCCTCGACTACAAGACCGACGCGCGCCTGCGCGACGAGCTCGCCAAAAACGTTACCGACGCCGCACTCGTGGTCGTGGCCCAGCGCATCGCGACCATCATGCACGCCGACCAGATCATCGTGCTCGACGACGGCCACGTAGTGGGCACCGGCACGCACGAGGGGCTGCTGCGCAGCTGCCCGGCGTACCTGGAGATCGCACAGTCGCAGCTTTCCGCCGAGGAGCTGGGGCTTACCCAAGAAGAAATTGCAGCCGTCATGGAAGGAGGCGAGCGCTAATGGCAGACGAGACCAAGACCCAGATTCCCAAGCCCACCCGCCAGCGTGGTCCCATGGGCCGCATGGGCGGCATGCGCCGTGGCGAAAAGGCCAAGGACTTTAAGGGCACCATGAGGCAGCTGCTCGGCTATATCGGCCAGCACAAGATTGCCGTGTTTGCCGCCGTCGCCTTTGCCGTGTGCTCGGTCATCTTTAACATTGTGGGGCCCAAGGTGCTCGGCCAGGTTACGACTAAGCTGTTCGAGGGCTTGGTTGCCAAGGTCAACGGCACCGGCGATGTCGACTTTGCCTGGATCGCCAAGACGCTCGGCTTTTTGCTCTGCCTGTACCTGGCAAGCTCTGCCTGCAGCCTGATCCAGGGCTGGCTCATGACCGGCGTCACGCAAAAGATTTGCTACCGCATGCGCAAGGAGATCGCCGCCAAGATCGCTGTCGTGCCGATGAGCTACTTCAACGGCCACAGCAAGGGCGACGTGCTCAGCCGCATCACCAACGACGTCGATACGCTGGGTCAGTCGCTCAACCAGAGCGTGACGCAGCTCATCACGTCGGTGACGCAGATTATCGGCGTGCTCGTCATGATGCTGTCGATCAGCCTGCCGCTCACCGGCGTCACCGTGCTCACGCTGCCGGCAGCCGCGATTATCCTAACCGTAATGATTCACTTCTCGCAGCCGTACTTCCGCGAGCAACAGCAAGTCCTGGGCACCGTCAACGGCATTATCGAGGAGGACTTTGCCGGTCAGAATGTCATTCAGGTGTTCGACCGCGCCGAGGCCTCGATCGAGGAGTTCGACCGTCAAAACGACCGCCTCTTTATTAGTGGCTGGCGCTCGCAGTTCCTGTCGGGCCTGATGATGCCGCTCATGAGCCTGGTGGGCAACATGGGCTACGTGGGCGTCGTCGTGGTGGGCGCGCAGCTCGCGCTGACCGGCAACGCCACGCCCGGCGACATCCAGAGCTTTATCCAGTACGTTCGCAACTTTACGCAACCCGTGCAGCAGCTGGGCAACGTGAGCAACACGATGCAGTCGATGGCCGCCGCAACCGAACGCGTCTTTGAGTTCCTCGCCGCGCCCGAGGAGGAGCAGAAGGCCGACGCCCAGATTCCCGAGAAGCGCCCCGGCCACGTTGAGTTCGACCACGTCAAGTTTGGCTACACGCCCGACAAGACCATCATCCACGACTTTAGCTGCGAGGCACAGCCCGGTCAGACCATCGCCATCGTCGGCCCCACCGGCGCCGGCAAGACCACGCTCATTAAGCTGCTGCAGCGCTTCTACGACGTGGACGGCGGTTCGCTGCGCGTCGAGGGCGTCGACGTGCGCGACTGGGACCGCGCGGCACTGCGCGGCGAGTTTGCCATGGTGCTGCAGGATACCTGGCTGTTTAATGGCACCATCCGCGAGAACATCCGCTACGGACGTCCCGATGCGACTGACGCCGAGGTCGAGGCCGCCGCGCGCGCCGCACGCTGCGACCACTTTATCCATACGCTCGCCGGCGGCTACGACTTTATGATCAATGAGGAGGGCACCAACCTCTCACAGGGCCAGCGCCAACTCGTGACCATCGCCCGCGCCATTTTGGCCGACCGTCCGGCGCTGATTTTGGACGAGGCGACTTCCAACGTCGATACCCGTACCGAGGAGCTTATTCAGCGCGCCATGGATGCGCTGATGCAGGGCCGCACGAGCTTTGTCATCGCGCATCGCCTGTCCACGATCCGCAACGCCGACGTGATCTTGGTGATTCGCGACGGCGACATCGTCGAGAAGGGCACGCACGACGAGCTGCTCGCCCAAGGCGGCTTCTACGCCGACCTGTACAATTCGCAGTTCGACGAAGCGGCGTAA
>CABSMN010000297.1 GCA_902478765.1 uncultured Collinsella sp. | reverse complement strand
CACTTCTAGCTTCGTCGGCAGCGTCAGATGTGTATAAGAGACAGTCGTTGAGCTGCTCGCGCAGCTGGTCCATGCGCTCGCGGGCCAGGTCGACCTTGGCGCGTAGGTCGTCAGTCTTGGCATCGACCATCGGGCCAAAGTCATTCACCGCGGCACGGGCCTCCTCGGCGCTGTGCTCGTAGGTGTCGCGCATATTGTCCCAGGCGTCATTGGCGATATCGGCAGCCATGGCGCGGGTCTCGGCGCCCGAGCGCGGGGCCAGAGCAACGCCGACAATAGCGCCGGCAGCGGCACCAAAAAGTGCGCCGGAGACAAAGCTGAAAGTCTTACCCATGATCATTCCTCTCCTGCGGGCACGTCGGTGCCCACCGTTTGAATGCTGTCCATTATACCCGCAGCGCATCACTTGCCGCTCCGCTCATCTGCGTACGGCAAAGACGCAGGTACGTGATGGTGATAAACGCGTAGGCCTACTCCTGGGGCATAGCCGGCATGGCCACCGTGGCACCCGGGTCCTCGCCGGCGCCGTCCACGAGCGGCAGGCCGCCCTCATGCGCAGGTCCTGCCGGAACCGTCGCCGCACCGCCAAAGACGGCAGCGGAGGCCTCGTGGTTCTCGGCAACCGCGCCCTCAGTATCAATCGCCACCTGGGGCTCGTCGTCAAAGTTGGGGACGCCCTGGGGCTCGGTGGGAACGGGCTCGGCGGTCGCATCGGCAACGAGCTCGGCGTCGACCGGCACATCGCCCTCGTCAGCGCCCTCGTCCTCGGCAGTATCTTCGCCGTTCGCAGCAGCGACGGCCTCGTGAGGATCCTTGCCCTCGGCCTCGGCGCGCATGCCCAGCACCAGGTTGCGCAGGCCCGCGACCGTACCCTCCACGTCGGGGGCAGGCTGGTCGGCGTGCAGGTACGCCCAGTCCATCATAAAGGTGGCCGACGACAGCGCACCGATGGCCAGTGCGTCGTCGGGACACGAAAGCTCGACCTCAAAGACACGCTCGTCATGCTCGCTTACGCGCGTGCGGCCGCACGAGATGCTACCGGCAAGACCGGTCTCGTTCATGAGCTCGACCGTCACGTGCTCCAGCAGGTGGCAGAGCTCGGTCTGACCCATGCAGTCCTGGAACTCGCGGCCGGAATCGCCCAGGCACAGGTGCTTGGCAATCGCCGGTACCAGGTAGTACACGCGCGCCGTGGCCTCGATGTCCTCCGAGGTCATGAGCGGCATGCCGGGGTTCACCAGCACATGCGCGCAGATCTTGTCCTCACTGACGGTGACCTTAAGGATGTTGAACAGGCCTGCCATAACTCTCCCCTACTCTTCCTTGCCCTACTCGTCGCCGTCGTGCGGATTCGCGGAACCCGCACCCGACGTCGTCGGCTCGTCTACCGAAGACTCGGAATCCTTCTTATCGGTTTCGGCCGGAGCGATCACGCGAATGAGCGAGATGCGCTGGCCACGCATCGACTGCACTTTAAACTTGTACCCCGCGACCTCAAACACCTCTCCGATGTCGGGCACCGAGTCGCAAAGCTCCAAGATCCAGCCGGCGATGGTCTCATAATCATCGCTTTCCTCGAGCGGCCAACTAAGCTCAATCGCGTCATCGCACGAAAAACGCCCATCGACGAGCCACTCGCGGCGCGAAAGGCGCGTGAGATACTTGTTGTCGGGGTCGAACTCGTCCTCGATCTCGCCGACGATCTCCTCGACGATGTCCTCGATGGTGATGATGCCGGCCGTGCCGCCGTACTCGTCCACGACCACCACGATCTGGTCGTGCGAGGTCTGCATCTCGGACAGCAGCGGCAGGATGTCCTTGGTGTCGGGCACAAAGGTGGCGTCGCGCAAAAAGCCGGCGATGGGCTGGTCGCCCTTACCGTCGAGCGCGGGCTGGATCAGGTCCTTGATGTGCGCGATGCCCGCGACGTTGTCGGGGTCCTCGTGATAGACGGGGATGCGGCTGAAGCCGGTCTGGCGCATGGTGGATAGCACGCTGGCGACCGTCTCGTCGTCCTCGCACATGGTGGTGTCCACGCGCGGCACCATGACCTCGCGGGCAACGGTGTCGCCCAGGTCAAAGATCTCGTGGATCATGCGCTTTTCCTCGTCGAGCAGGTCGTCCTGCTCCGAGACCATGTACTTGATCTCTTCTTCCGAGACGTTCTGACGGTCGTCGGCACTCTTGATACGCAAGATGCGGGCCAGGCCATCGGAGCAAGCGCCAGTCAGCCACACGCTGTCTCTTATACACATCTGACGCT
>CABSMN010000296.1 GCA_902478765.1 uncultured Collinsella sp. | reverse complement strand
CCCTTCTGGTTGGACTCATCGCGCATATCCGAGATGCCCTCGATGCGCTTGTCGTTGACGAGCTGGGCAATCTTCTCCTGCAGGGTGCCCTTGTTGACCATGTAGGGAATCTCGGTGAAGACCAGGCGGCTGCGACCGGTCTTGGTGGACTCAACGTGTGCCTTGGCGCGCACGGTAATGGAGCCGCGGCCGGTCTCGTAGCTCTGCTTAATGCCGGCGCTGCCCATGATGATGGCGCCGGTGGGGAAGTCCGGACCGGGCATGGTCTGCATGAGCTCGTCGACGGTGGCGTCGGGGTTGTCGATCAGGTAGCAGGTGGCCTCGATCGCCTCGGTGAGGTTATGCGGAGCGATGTTGGTGGCCATGCCGACGGCGATGCCCTGGCTGCCGTTGACCAGCAGGTTGGGGAAGCGCGCAGGCAGCGCCACGGGCTCGGCGAGCGATTCGTCGTAGTTGGGCTGCCAGTCGACGGTATCCTTCTGCAAGTCACGCAGCAGTTCCATGGCGGGCTTTGCCAGGCGGCTCTCGGTGTAACGCATGGCTGCCGCGCCGTCGCCGTCGATGTTACCGAAGTTGCCGTGACCGTCGATGAGCGGCGTGCGCATGGAGAACCACTGTGCCAGGCGGACCATGGCCTCGTAGACCGCAGAGTCACCATGCGGGTGGTACTTACCGATAACTTCGCCGACCGTCCAAGCTGACTTCTTGTGCGGGCGGTTGGGGTAGATGCCGCTCTCGTTCATCGCGTACAGAATGCGGCGGTGCACCGGCTTTAAGCCATCGCGCACGTCCGGCAGGGCGCGCGCTGTGATAACCGACATCGAATACTCGATGAACGATTGCTTCATCTCGCGACCGAACTCCGAAATCTGGAGCTGGCCGCCGTTGATATCCTCGCCGGCCGAGGCGCCGCGATCGACTTCGCCAAAGCTCTCCTCGAGCTCGGCGTCGTCTTCTTCCTCATCATCATCGGCATCGGGGTTATAGGCGTCCGGATCGCCGTCCTCGCCCTGCTCAGCACGGGCAAGCAGGCGCTTCAGATCATCGGGCATACCGGCATCGCCGGCCTCGTCCATACCCTCGTTATTGTTGATATCGTCTGCCACGTTACCTCCTCTTAAGCATCAAGGAAACGCGCGTCATGCGCATGTTTTTCAATGTACTCGCGGCGATAGCCGACCTCGGAACCCATCAGCTCGCGCACGGCTCGGTCCGCCACCACGGCGTCCTCGATCGACACACGCTGCAGGATGCGGGTCTTGGGATCCATCGTCGTCGAGGCAAGCTGCTTGGGGTCCATCTCGCCCAGGCCCTTGTAGCGCTGGACGGTATAGCCCTTGCGCTTTTTGGTGATCTTGCCGTCCTTGGCCTTGCCGTCCTCGTCGTTATCGTCGGGGTTCAGGCCCAGACTCTGGATGGTGTCGCGCAGGATCTCGTCTTCGGGCTGGCGTCCATTGGGATACACGTAGTGGATCTTGTTGCGCACCTTAATGCCAAAGATGGGCGGGCAGGCAACATAGACGTAGCCGGCATCGATCAGCGGACGCATGTACTTGTAGAAGAACGTCAGCAGCAGGATGCGGATATGCGCACCGTCGACGTCTGCATCGGTCATGATGATGATCTTGTGGTAGCGCGCCTTGGTGATATCAAAGTCGCCGCCGTCGCCGGCACTCGTCGTGACGCCGCAGCCGATCGCGGTAATCAGCGACTGGATGGTGTCACTCGAGAACGCGCGATGGTCACCAACGCGTTCGACGTTCAAAATCTTGCCGCGCAGGGGCAGAATCGCCTGGATGTCTCGGCGACGGCCGTCCTTGGCCGAACCGCCTGCCGAGTCGCCCTCTACAATGAAGAGCTCGGTCAGCTCGGCATCGCGCACCGAGCAGTCGGCGAGCTTACCGGGCAGGGACGCCGTCTCGAGCAGGCTCTTGCGGCGGGTCGCCTCGCGCGCCTTGCGGGCGGCGTTGCGCGCCTTGCAGGCCTGTTGCGCCTTCTTGACGATCTCGCGGGCGGGCTTGGGATGCTCCTCCAAGTAATCGGCGAGGCCGTCGGTCACGATCTTGAGCGTGAGCGCGCGCATATAGGAGCTGCCGAGCTTGGCCTTGGTCTGGCCCTCAAACTGCGGGTCGGGCAGCTTGACCGAGATAACGGCCGAAAGGCCCTCGCGTACATCGTCGCCGGTCAGGTTGGCGTCTTTTTCCTTGAGCAGGTTCTGTTTGCGCGCGTAGTCGTTGATCACGCGGGTGAGCGCGGTGCGGAAGC
>CABSMN010000295.1 GCA_902478765.1 uncultured Collinsella sp. | reverse complement strand
GCAACCGGTGATGTCGCACTTCCAGCCGGGGAGCTCCTCGTAGATGGGCTTGGCATGCTCAAAGCGCACCTGATGCTCGGGCACGCTCGTGTAGCGCTCGCCATCGACGTCGTAGGCCACGCACACCTTGATGGTGTCGAAAGCCGAAAGCACGTCGAGCTTGGTCACGGCGATGTCGGTGAGGCCGTTGACGCGCGAGGCATAGTTGGCGATAGGGCCGTCAAACCAGCCGCAACGACGACGACGACCGGTGGTCACGCCGTACTCATAGCCCTCCTCGGTCAGCGTGTGGCCAGCCTCGGACTCATAGGAAAGCTCGGTGGGCATGGGGCCCGAACCGACACGGGTGATATAGGCCTTCATGACGCCCAGCACGCGGTCGACGTTCTTCATGCCCACGCCGGAGCCGGTAATGGCGCCACCGGCGGTGCAGTTGGAAGACGTCACGTACGGATAGGTGCCGTGGTCGATGTCGAGCAGCGTCGCCTGGGCGCCCTCAAACAGCAGGTCCTTGCCCTCATCGATCATGTTGTTGAGCAGCAGGCTCGTCTCGGTGATGTAGGGACGCAGGCGCTCGGCCATCGGCAGGTACTCGTCACAAATCTGGTCCACGGTGTAGGTGGGCAGGTTGTAGATGAGCTCGAGCTCGGGGTTCACGCGGGCGAGAGCGGTCTCCAGCTTGTCGCGGAACAGCGTCTCGTCCAGCATGTCCTGCATGCGCAGACCAATGCGGGCCATCTTGTCCTGATAGCACGGACCGATACCGCGCTTGGTGGTACCGATGTTCTTCTTGCCGAGCTTCTGCTCAAAGGCGCCATCCAGATCGATGTGGTACGGCATGATGACATGCGCGTTGCCGCTAATCTTGAGGTTCTTGGTGGTGATGCCGTCGGCCTCGAACATGTCGATCTCCTCAAGGACAACCTTGGGGTTGACGACGCAGCCGTTACCGATCACCGACATGTGGTCGGAATACATGATGCCGGAGGGCACCTGGTGCAGGCCGTACTTCTTGCCGTTGACGACGATGGTGTGACCGGCGTTGTTGCCGCCCGAGTAGCGCACGACGGCATCGAAGTCGCCGGCGACCAGGTCGCAAATCTTACCCTTGCCCTCATCGCCCCACTGGGCACCGACCAAAACGGTTGACGGCATGTTTACTCCTTACATTCATGGCCTGTCTACGCGCCACGCCGGCACGCAGAAGCACAAAACATTCCCAGTATACCCGTGCAACGGGCGCCTGTCCTACTCCTCGGCATGTGCCCCATCAAGCTCATAGAACTTGGTGGATGCCGGCAGGAACATCAGATCGACGTCGCCGATCGGGCCCGAACGGTTCTTGGCCACGACGATACGCGTAACGCCCTCGTCGGGTCGATCGTCGCGCGAGGCTTCGGCCTCGTCGGCGGAGCGGTCCAAGAACATAACGATATCGGCGTCCTGCTCGATGGAGCCCGATTCACGAAGGTCGGAAAGCTGCGGGCGCTTGCCGGTACGGGATTCGACCTGACGCGAGAGCTGCGACAGCGCGATGAGCGGGATCTTGAGCTCCTTGGCCATGATCTTCAGACCACGCGACATCTCCGAAACCTCGACGGTACGGCTCTCGGAGCGGCGTCCCGGCGGAGGACTCACCAGCTGCAGGTAGTCCAGGATGACGATTGCCTTCTCCTTGTTATGGAGCATGCGGCGGCTCTTGGCGCGAATCTCGGTCACTGTGGTGCCGGGTGTATCGTCAATCAGAATATCGAGCTTGGACAAGGTCTGCGTGGCCTCGTTGATATTGGCCCACTGCTCGGGGCTAATGCGGCCCATGCGGAAGTCACTGATCGAGATCATGGCGTAGGCGCAAATCAGACGCTGGGCAATTTCTTTGCCCGACATCTCCAGCGAGAAGAAGCCGACGGTATAACCGGCAGCGGCAGCGTTGAGCGCCAGATTCAGGGCGAACGACGTCTTACCCACAGCAGGGCGGGCGCCGATAATGATGAGCTGGCCCTCGCGGAAGCCCATGAGCATGCGGTCGAGTGACGGGAAGCCCGTGGGCACGCCCGCAGCCTGACCACCGGCCTGACACACTTCCTCGGCCTCGTTATAGGCCTCAACCATAAACTCGGTCAGCGTCTTGTAGCTCGACTTGACCTCGCGTGCCGTGACCTTGAGCAGCTTGCTCTCGGCCAGCTCGACAACCTCTTTGGTGTCGGTGGGGGCGTTATATGCCAGCGCGTTGATCTCGTTGGTGGCGCCGATCAGCTCACGCAGCATCGAAT
>CABSMN010000294.1 GCA_902478765.1 uncultured Collinsella sp. | reverse complement strand
GCGTCATCGCGATGCTCCTGTTTTTGGCCATCACCTCGGTGACGTGCGGTATGTCAATTGCCAACGTGATGAACGAGAATCTGGAGCGCTATAACCCTGTTGACGTGTCTCAGACGTATGTCTATTACACGCCCGAAACGCTCGACTACTACAAGGAGTATGTCAATCCGTCTGAGGCCGATCGCATGGTGCTGGCCGATGCAACGGTCGATTTGTACGCTGCATGGCATGGCGATCGTAAAGATCCCGATAACGTTGCAGACGGTATTAAGGGCAAGTCGGCGGACAACAACGACGAGACCGGCAAAAAGGTCAATATCGCCGATGTTGCCGGTGAGCATGTGCAGATCGATTCGTATCTGAGTTACCCGCTTGGCGGCTCGGGCCCCTCGGTGGTGGCGGGTGAGATGTGCAAGGCCATGGGCGAAAAGCTTCCCAAGGCGCTCGAGGGAAGCAACGCCGATGCGATGGGTCTGTATGTGACGCCGGCGAGCCAGTACAACAAACTGCGCCAGATGATGGGCGAGGAGCCGGTGAGCATTGGCCGGGACCAGTACTTGCTTACGTGTGATATGGGTGGTGAGCTGGGCGACCTGTACACCAAATACATGGCCGGCGGCCATACCCTCACCTTGGGCGGGCATGAGCTCAAGCCCGCAACCGATAAGTCGGACGAGGACACGGCGGCCATCGCCAACTCGGCGATGGGCAGCAATCCCGGTACCGTGGTCGTAGCCGATGAGCTGCTGTCCCAGCTTAATCTGCAGCCGTATTCCAGTAATCTGCTCGTTAACTACAAGCAGGGGATGGATGTGACCAAGGCAGACGAGAGCATTAAATACACCATGCTCGACATTCTGCTCGTTGACGGCAAGGAGCCGGGGGGATGGGGAGTCTTCATCACGCGTTCCGAGATGTACACGCAAGCAGCGCAGATGAACGGCATGATTAGCTATCTAGCCATCTACATTGGCTTTGTGCTGGTCGTTGCATGTGCGGCGATTCTGTCGATCCAGCAGCTCTCCAATGTGGCCGACGGCAGCCGCAGCTATCGTGTGCTGGCACAGATCGGCTGTGACGACCGTCAGATCCGGCATTCGGTGATGGCGCAGCAAGCGGTGTTCTTCCTGTTCCCGCTGGCAGTGGGCCTGGCACACTCCTTTGTGGCACTTAAGGTGATCATCGAGTTGGTGAGCGTATTCGGCGATATGAGCATCGCCGGCACCGTGGGCCTCACCTGCGCGATTTTCCTGGCGGCCTATGGTGGCTACTTCTTGGTAACGTACCTTATGAGCGCCGGCATGGTACAAGCTGCCATCGCCACCCGCTACAGCGAGTAACAAGCGGGCAAAACCGTCGCAAAATCAGAGCGAATAACCGCCGCGAAGGGAGTCCAGCCCCCCCCTTCGCGGCGGTATTTTGCGTATCTAGAGCATCTCAGATGCAAGTGAGTAGGCTTTTTTGGATCTGCCGAGCACATCGCGGCAAGTGCTCAATAAAATCGCAGGTCAGGGCTGTGGCGTTTTGAGGTGTGCCCGGCATCCCGCCAAAAGCCTACTCACTTGGTTTTACTGCTAGAAAACCGCCGCGAGGGAAAGTAGCTCCCTCGCGGCGGCTTTTGGCGTTTGCCCAGATAAAACCTGCCAAAATAAACCCGTCCCTTTTTGGTCGGTGTGGGTTTTTGGACGCTTGCCCGACGAGAGTGGATAATCTCCCACTTTGAGCGCGAACATGGGCCAAAAACGGGAGATTATCCACTCTCGTGGTGAGCGGGCTCTTGTGTCGATTCATTCCCTTTTTAGTAGGCTGTGCTTGCACTTTAGCGTGCGACAGCGGATAATGCCGAGCACTCGACAATACGCTTATTGCTCTTTCTATAGATTGAGGAGGCCCCTATGGCCATGGAATTCAAACGCAAGTTGCCGATCCCCATGGAGATCCGCGAGGAAATGCCACTTTCTGCCGAGCTTACCGCCAAAAAGCAGGCATTTGACGCCGAGGTCGCCAAAGTCTTTACCGGCGAGGACGCACGCAAGGTGCTTACCATCGGTCCGTGCTCTGCCGACCGCGAGGACTCGGTGCTTGAGTACATGAACCGACTGGCCAAGACCGCCGAGGAGGTCAAGGACAAGCTCATCATCATTCCGCGCGTCTATACCAACAAGCCGCGCACCAAGGGCACTGGCTACAAGGGTCTGCTGCACAACCCCAACCCCGAGGCTCCCGACGACCTGCTCGAGGGCGTCAAGGCCATCCGCCACATGCACCTGCGCGTCATCGAG
>CABSMN010000293.1 GCA_902478765.1 uncultured Collinsella sp. | reverse complement strand
GGATGTAATCGCGCACGCCGGTGCCGTCGGGGGTGGGGTAGTCGTTGCCAAAGACCTGAACGGCCTCGAGCTTGCCCACGGCGACCTGGGCGACATAGGGCACCAGGTTGTTGGGGATGCCCTTGGGATCCTCGCCGATCAGGCCCGACGGATGGGCGCCGATGGGATTGAAATAACGGAGTAGCACGACGTCCCACTCGGGGTCGGCGGTGTGGACGTCCATAAGGATCTGCTCGATCATCCACTTGGTCCAACCATAGGGGTTGGTCGCGGGCTTCTTAGGATCCTCCTCGGTGACGGGCGGGTTGTCCGGGTCGCCGTAGACGGTCGAGGAGCTCGAGAAGATGATGGACTTGCAGCCATGGTTGCGCATGACGTCGATGAGCACCAGGGTGTTCTCGATGTTGTTGTGGTAGTACTCGACGGGCTTGCTCACCGACTCGCCGACGGCCTTAAAGCCGGCAAAGTGGATGACGCGGTCGATCTGATGGGTATCGAAGATCTTGTTCATCGCATCGCGGTCGAGCACGTTGGCCTCGTAGAAGGTGAGGTTCTTGGCGGCCTCGTCGCCCACGATGGTCTTGACGCGGTCGACGGCGACGGAGCTGGAGTTGGAAAGATCATCGACGATGACGACCTGGTAGCCACCTTCGAGCAGCTGAACGACGGTGTGCGAGCCGATAAAGCCGGCGCCACCGGTAACGAGGACGCAGGTGTCTTTGGGGTCGAGTGCTTTGGACATGTAGTCTCCTATCGAATCAGGAACACTTCTAGAGGGGAGTATAGCGCAGGCGGGGACGCCCAAATCGTGCGCCGTAGGAAAAGCAGAGGATTATGTTAACGTACTCATAACAGAGCTTGCGTACGCATAACCTGATCTTTGGTATTTGCTTACGAGCCGCCGACCTTGCAGTTTCCTGCCGTTCGTGGAAATCGTTGGGACGCGCCATATGTACGCTAATATGTATGAGTTGAGCGACATATAAATAAACATGTAACGGAGTACATATGTCACCAAACAGCGATTCCATCCTTTCCCAGGAGCTCTCGCGCCGCACTGCCCTCAAGGCCCTGTTCGGCGCCGCTTCTGCGGCAGTTCTTTTTGGCCTGCCCGCTCGCGCCCATGCGGCGGAGGCTTCCAAAGAAACCACCGATAAACTGAATGCTGCCCAGGCCCAGCTCGACGAGGTTCAGGCCCAGCTCGACAGCATCGCAAATGAGTATGCGGCGCTGGCCAACAAGAATGCCCAGACCCTCAACGACATCGAGAATGTCCAGGGCAAGATTGACGACACGCAGGCCCAGATCGATGAAAAGAAGGCCGAGCTCAAGAAGAAGCGCAACGACCTTTCCGATCGCGTGGCCGCCAGCTACAAGTCCGGCGGCACGAACATTCTGTCGCTGCTGCTGGCCTCTGGCTCGTTTGAGGAACTCGTCGCCAACGCGCATTACGTTGAGAAGATCAACAAGAGCGACCGCGACGCCATCGAGGACATTCAGACCATCCAGGAAGAGCTCGATGCGCAAAAGACCGAGCTCGAGTCGCAGAAGGCCGACTTAGAGAAGCTCAAGGACCAGCAGACTGCCCAGATGCAGGACATGCAGGCCAAGCAGCAAGAAGTCCAGACCGTGCTGAACGGTCTTTCCGACGACGTCAAGGAGCTCATGGCTCAGCGCGATTCCGAGATCCTCGCTGCCGCCCAGGCTGAGGAGGCTGCCAGGAAGGCCGCCGCTGCCGCGGCTGCCGCGAACAAGAACAATTCCTACTCGGGTGGTTCAAGCTCGGGTGGCGGATCGTATGCGCCCGGAACCCCGCAACAGAATGCCGGCTCGGGCAAACAGCAGGCCGTCGTCAACGCGTGCTACTCCACGCCTTCGCCGGGTCAGAACTGGTGCGCGGCGTGGGTCACCAATGTCTTCCGTAACGCCGGCGTTGGCTACTTTGGAGGCAATGCGTGCGACATGTTTAACGCCTGGTGCTATAGCTCCGACCGCTCGGCGCTGCAGGTGGGCATGATCGTGGCCGATTCCTCGCACAGCGGCACGGGTGCTCCGGGCCTTATCTACGGTCATGTGGGTATCTACGTTGGCGGCGGCATCGTTATGAGCAATGAGGGAGCCATTACGTCTAAGTCGCTCGATTCGTTTATTAGCTTCTATGGCACTGGCTCTGGCGTGCGTTGGGGCTGGCTTGGCGGTATTGCGCTGTCGTAGCTGCGGTTTGAAGTAAGTTGGTCCGGGTTCGGGGCGCGACACACCGGACTGGGTTATCTGAATAAATA
>CABSMN010000292.1 GCA_902478765.1 uncultured Collinsella sp. | reverse complement strand
TCTCGATACGCACGTCTAATTCGCGCGATTCCCGTGCCGAATTTCTCGATGTAATCCAGCTTTAGAAAGACTTCGGCAACAATTGGATTTCGGAGCACGGATATTTGCCCATACAGGTATTGCTCCGTCGTCAAGCCGGCGGGCAGCGATCCCGGCGAAGTCACAACGACACGGTCATTGTATAGGGCAACCTGAACATTCGCTTGCACATCCCACGTCCGATGTACCAGAGCATTTGCAACCGCCTCGCGAAATGCCTCGAGGGGAATACGATCGGCCTGCACGCGTTCGAAGCCCTCAATGCGCTCATAACGATAGTAGCGTACGAACATGGCCACTGCCCTGTCCACCTGCTCGATCGCCGATACACCCACTGTTGTCTCGCGATCCAAAATCACATCTTCGCTCTCACCAAATCGAACGCAGTCAATACCCGGGAACTCGTTCTCGTCTGCCAAAATCGCTGCAGCATTGGTATAGCCGTCCCTGCCGAGCAAACGAAGTGTACGCATGATATCCGGCGTTAGCTCGGAAATGCCGAGGTGTTCAACACACTTATGCTCGAGCGTATGAAAGCTCAGGTCTTGCCGAGCCGAAGCGAGCGCATCGAACGTCAGGTTACTGCCCTCAAGCGTCAGCCTGCCATACTCAAACCGGTCGACCTCCACCGTCGCCGAATCGTTACGCCTATATGCCTTTCCTTTGCTTCGATAGGGTTTGTCCTGGCCTTCATAAACCGTAAGGATTACGGTCCCGTGCTTCTCATCGGGCTCGAGTGAGTACCGGGGGGTGGGATCTAAGCTGTCATTTATCATATTTTCGATGCGCAGACATTCAGCGACTGGATCCGCAAGACCGACAGCGACGCCCTCGTCATCAACGCCAAACTCAATCTTGCCCGTCCCGTAGTTTGCATAGGCGCTCACCGTTTTAAGAAACGTCGGCGTAACGCTTTCCTTGTATTCGACGGTAGGGCTTTCTCTAACAACCATACGTACCGCACCTCTCTATTCATACTCATCTGAATCGTATTATAAGACGAAAACCGTTTGCGTACGGTTTTTAACCAGACGCAGACGGTTTTCGTCTTATTTGCGTACGGAAATGAGACGCAAATTTCTATTTCGTCTGATTATTCGCCAGACGCAACATACTTTCGTCCGGCAATACGTCCACAATCCAGACGAAAAGAGCCCCGAGCTCGTAAGAACTCGGGGCTCTTTGTGCCACGCATCTATGAGAGGAGGAATTCGATGCGTACGGGCGCTACTCCATGTAGCCACCCTGGGATGGCGGCAACCTCGTCGTCCCCCGCCTGATGGGCGTGCTCAAGGCATCCGTCCCCCTCTTTATCGACGTGACCGGCAAAAAGCTCGTCGAGGAAACTATCCGCACGCACCGCGATGTGGCCGACGCCATCGCCTCGCGCAATCCCACCGCCGCGCACGACGCGATGTATCTGCACCTGGTGTACAACCGCAACATGATCGCAGAGGGCACGCAGGAACAGAGCGAATAAACGTCCGCGCGGCAAGGGTGAGATCACCGTTTACCTTTTAAAAGTGAACGTTCACCTGATTTTAGGAGAATCTGATTTTTAAATCCTCCTCTTCTCCTATACTGACCTTGTATGAAAAGCAAGACTTATATAGATGAACGTTTCTTTTGAAAGGATCGCTATGTCTGATCTTATGGACAGCTTCCGCCTGGATGGCAAGGTCGCGCTCGTAACCGGCGCCACCTATGGCATTGGCATGGCCATCGCCGAGGCGCTCGGAGAGGCCGGCGCCAAGATCGCCTTTAACGCACGTCACGCCGACAAGGTAGCCGAGGCCGAGAAGCACTACCGCGAGCTGGGCTTTGAGGCTCATGGTTACGTGGCAGACGTCACCGACGAGGCCGTCGTCGCCGAGCTCATCGCCAAGATCGAGACCGACTTTGGCACCACGCCCGACATCCTGGTCAACAACGCTGGCGTCATCCAGCGCACCCCGATGCTCGACATGAGCGCCGAGGACTTCCGCCGCGTCGTCGATATTGACCTCAACGCACCGTTTATCGTGTCCAAGGCCTGCCTGCCCGGCATGATCGCCAAGGGCCACGGCAAGATCATCAACATCTGCTCGATGATGAGCGAGCTGGGCCGCGAGACCATCGCCGGCTATGCCGCGGCCAAGGGCGGACTCAAGATGCTCACCAAGAACATCTGCTCGGAGTTTGGCGAGGCCAATATCCAGTGCAACGGCATTGGACCTGTCTCTTATACACATCTGACGCTGCCGACGAAGC
>CABSMN010000291.1 GCA_902478765.1 uncultured Collinsella sp. | reverse complement strand
AAAAATGGGCCATGTGTCCCAGTTGTGGAGACTCCTTGAGCCGTCTGGGTATCGCGAAGGATCGCGCACTCCCCCATCATCAAAAGTGACACACGCTACCAGTTGATGGGAGGCAGCCATGGGCTTCTTTGACAAGATGTTCGAGAAGAAAGAGTGCGCGATTTGCGGTACCGAGCTGGGACTTCTAGGTAAGACAAAAATCAATGAAGGCTACCTGTGCAAAGAGTGCGCCGGCAAGCTCTCCCCCTACTTTCACGGCTATCGCTCCAGCACCGCGGACGACATCCGTGAGCAACTCGCCTACCGCGAGGCCAACGCCGAACGCCTGTCTTCGTTCAACCCCACGCGCACGCTTTCTGCCGGGCGCACCAATATTATGCTCGATGAGGACGCGGGCCTGCTGATCATCACTTCGCAGAGCCGCTGGCGCGACGCCAATCCCGACATCATCGAGTTCTCGCAGGTACTCGGCTGCGATATGGATATCGACGAGCATCGCACCGAGATCTATCGCGAGACCAAGGACGGCGAGCGCGAGAGCTACAACCCGCCGCGCTACGACCTGGATTACGACTTTAATCTGACCATCCACGTCAACACGCCGTACTTCACCGAGATCAGCCTGCGCGTGAACGACTCCACCATCGATCAGCGCGGCTCCATCGAATATCGCGAGGCCAAGCGCCAGGCAACCGAGGTCCGCGACGCGCTGGTGCAGCTGCGCCAGGAAACACGCGACAGCGTCGTGGCCGCCAAGGCCCCCAAGACCGCGGTGACCTGCCCCTTCTGCGGTGCAACCACCATTCCCGATGCCAGTGGGCGCTGCGAATACTGCGGCGGCGCCATCGGCGCATAGCCTCCGGCAGCGAAAGGACCGATCATGGCCTTCGAGAGCGTTAACTATCAGTGCCCTGCCTGCGGTGGCCCCTTGCATTTTGCCAGTGCCGAGCAAAAGCTCGTCTGTGACTACTGCGATTCTCGTTTTGAAGTCGAAGAAGTCGAGGCCCTCTATCGCGAGCGCCAGGACAAGGCAGATGCCAAAGCCGATGCAGCAGCCGCAACGCCCAAGCCCGTCGCCGACGACGCGGTGCAGGAGCTCGCCCAAAACGCCGGCTACATCTGCTCGTCGTGCGGCGCCGAGCTCGTGTCCGACGGCACCGTCGCCGTCACCACCTGCCCGTACTGCGGCAACTCCGCCGTGGCGCCTGGCCAGCTCTCTGGCGACTTCTCGCCCGACCTGGTGATTCCGTTTAAGCTCGGGCGCGACGACGTCACGGCCGCACTCAAGGAACACTACAAGGGCAAGATCTTGCTGCCCAAGAGCTTTGTCACCGGCAACCACATCGACGAGGTCCAAGGTGTCTACGTGCCGTTTTGGCTCTACGGCGCCCGCGTTGACGGCGAAGTGTACTTTGACGCGACCAACGAGACCGTGACCGAGGAATCCGACCGCACCGTCACGACCACCGACCACTACGATGCCTATCGCAAGGGCAATATCTCGTTTAAGCGCGTGCCCGTCGACGGATCGTCCAAGATGCCCGACGGCCACATGGATGCCATCGAGCCGTTTGACTACGACGCGCTGCGTCCGTTCTCGGTCGCATATATGCCCGGCTACATCGCCAACCGTTACGACGAGGACTGCGAGACCTGCAAGGCGCGCGCCGAGCGCCGCATGGAAGAAAGCACGATCTCGGCCCTGCGCGAGACCGTCGTCGATGAATACGACGATGCCACGGTCGAAAGCAAGCAGCTCGACTACACCTGGGAAGACAGCGACTACGCCCTGTTCCCCGTCTGGATGCTTTCCACCTCGTGGAACGGCAAGAGCTACCTGTTTGCCATGAACGGCCAGACCGGCCGCTTGGTCGGCGAGCTCCCCTGCTCCAAGCCCAAGCTCGCCATCGCCTCGGTGCTGTTCTTCGTGATCGGATTTATCCTCTCCCAGATTCTCTTTATGGGGGAATACGCCTTCGATCCGGATTACCTCACCTTTGATATCGAGGGTATCCTCATCAACATCATCGCGCCGCTGATCATCGTGATTATCGGAGACGTGCTACTGGTAGGCCAGCTCAAGACGGCCAACGAAGCAACCCATGCCGATGAGTATTGTGGCGAGCTCGACCTGACCGAGAAGCACGACACCTTCAGCCACACCGAGACCACCGTTGTCATGAAAGACGACAAGGACGATTAGTCATTCTGACCAATAACCACCCGGCCTTTGACGAGAAAGGAAGATCACCATGGGACCTGTCTCTTATACACATCTCCGAGCCCACGAGACT
>CABSMN010000290.1 GCA_902478765.1 uncultured Collinsella sp. | reverse complement strand
CGAGGTAGCCCTCCTGGTCGAAGTGCATGATCTCGATCTTCTCGGTCTCCTTCATTCCCGCTCCTTTCACGAGCAGTTTGAATTGTCGCACGGAATGAACGGGCTTGCCGCCCCGTCGCACCGCTTAACCTTGTGGACATCTTGGCCCCAAGCTCAACAATTCAAAGGTTCTTAATACCAGTGAACGATTACAGGTTAGCCGTTTTTAATACCGATTTTATGATTTCATCCTCCCCTCTCGGTAGACGGTCAGTTTTTGCCGCTCATCGGTCAAGCGACATATATCCGTAAAAACGAGCGCCCCCGCCATGCGCAGGGACGCTCTAGACGCTAATAGTTGTAGGTATATCCGCCGGCGTCGCCGCGGGTAAAAGACTTGGCATGCTCGATTGCCTGCCCACTCGAGTCATAGGTCAGGCCTTCCAGCACGAGCGCCAGATCGCCCGGCTCAAGATTGAGCAAACTCGCATCGCGTGCGCCCAGCGCCTCGATATCGAGTTTCTCTACCGACTGATCTGGCTTGCGTCCCAACATATCGTAGGTCTCGAACAGGCTGAAGACCGAAATGTCCACGTCTTCGATGCCCGGAAACAGCAGGCACGGAATCAGTGTCATCTCGATCGATACGGGCTCACCATCGATGCAGTTGAGGCGGCGCACCGAGTAAAGCAGATCGTCCTCGGCGATGCCAAACAAGTCGGCATAATACGGGCCGGCGTAGCGTTTGGAGCGCGCCAGGATGCGCACCGACGGCGTCGCGCCCGATGCCAAAACCGACTGGCGGAAGCCGCCCTTGCGTTCGTGCTCGTCAAACCACTTGTGTCCCACAAAGGCGCCTTTGCCCTGCACGCGACGAATCTGGCCACTTTTGACCAGCTCGTCCATGGCGCTTCGGATTGTCAGGCGTGTCGTGCCAAACTCCTCGGCCAGCTCGTTTTCGGACGGAATCATCGAGCCCGTCGGGTAGTCGCCGCGCTCGATTCGCTCCGCAATGCAGCGGCGAATTTGTTTGTAAACCGGCAAGTCTTCTACTGCATCAGCCATTCGACACCCACCTTCGTCGCAACGCCGTCTGCCTCGCCGTTATCGGCAAAACGATACTTGGTCGGCAGAATCACGGACTTGCAATACTCGACAAAGCCATCGGTCTCGTCGCGCTCGTGCGAAGCCTTGTAAAACACCGGCGTGCCCTCCTGAGCATTCAGCAACTTGGCCTCGTCGGCGTTCAGACGGCTGATGGAAATATGCTCCTTGCCGTGCGTCACATGGACATTCCCCTCCTTGAGCAAAACGTCGTAGAGGCTTTCCTGCTCAAAATCGTGATCGGGAAGCGAGGGGCACAAAGACAGATTGACGTAAGCCGTCTCGATCGATGCCGGGGAACCGTTGACCACACGCACGCGCCGAATGCAGAAGAGCGGCATGCCCAGGTCGATCTGGGCTTTTTGGGCCAGATCGATATCGGCATACACGACCTTGGACCAAACCAGGCGCGCGGTCGACTTTGAGCCAACCCTCTCCACCGCCTGCGTATAGTTCCATGTTTCCTGAAAGATGTTCAGCGGTTTGGGAGGACACACATAGGTGCCCGAACCGCGGCGGCTTTCCAAAGTTCCGCACGAAATAAGGCGCGTGATCGCAGCACGCAACGCCGTGCGCGACACGCCCAGCTCTTCACAGAGCACACGCTCGGCGGGCAGCCGGTCGCCACTCTGCAGGTCATAATGTTTGATATACCAAAGAATGCCCTCAAAGGCGCGGTCTTTGGGCGGAATCGCATATGGTTCACTCGACATGGGCAAGACTCCTCAACTGCTTGATGCTGCAGGAATCATTGCTCCGGACGCCTCATGGCGTCGAAGGCTTCTTTGATCTGCTCCGCAACGTTCCGATACGACCGATATAGGCCGGAGTCTCGCTTGACTTCGCCCGCGGTCACCGGAATCTCAAGCTTCGAAATCTCATCCTTGCCGGTTTGCACGACAACGATGACACCCATACCAAGGCACATATTACGCTTGGCAGCGTTGTTTTTGGTAGCCTGAGCTGGATTAATCAAAATCTGCTGAGCCAGTTCGCGTTTGCTGAGCTCCGGCACATCCTCGGGATTTCCGGTCTCGGCAATCTCGCACTGCAGCACATCCGCATAGTCAAAAATCTTCGGCTCGCCGCCGCGCTGATGCACGGCCCACTTGCGGCGCGTGGCATCCTGGTAGATAGCCGGCAAAAACGTAAACCGCGGTGGGTCCAAAATCGTATCCGTGATGGTAAACACATCGGGATCAAAGGCATCCTGCG
>CABSMN010000289.1 GCA_902478765.1 uncultured Collinsella sp. | reverse complement strand
TCAAATGAGCGAGCGTAGCGGTCGAGCGCGCGCTGCGCCGCCATGTCGCCATCCGCGATCCACTCAAAGACGCGGCGGCCGTCCACCGGAGAATCCGCAGGCAGGCCCTTCTCGGCAACGACGGCATCACGGAGCGCACGCCAACCGCCCGAACCCGCAAAGGAGTTTTCCATGCTCGCGGCAGTCGTGACATCGTTGCGCAAGAAGCTGAACTCGCCTGCAAAGCAGTGCGCGCCGCGCAGGACCTTGCCATCGATGACGATACCGCCGCCGATGCCCGTGCCGATAGCGAGCACCACGCCAAAACGCGTCCCGCGCAGAGCGCCAGCCGCATACTCACCGAGCGCACAGCACTTACCGTCGTTATTGACGGCAACCGGCACCCCCAGCGCCTCGCGCATGAGTTTTCCCAGTGGGCAGCCGTCCATAAACGTGAGCGCACCGCCGCGATGGATCGTTCCCGTGACGTCTCCCTCGTAGATACCGCCGGGTGCGCTCACGCCTACGGCGCTCACGCGCTCACGGTACGGCTTGACAAGCCCGATCAGCGCCGAAACCGTCTCCTCAGCCGTGGTAAAGCCCGTCGGCAGGCTCCCGCGCTCGCGGATGGAAAAATCCTCGCCCAGCACAGCCCATTTAACGGCCGTGCCGCCCACATCGATTCCAAAGAACTCCTGCATATTCGCCCCTCACGCGCCATGGTCCCGGACGTGCATCGCCGCGACCACCACAGGGGCTGCCCCCTTATGATGGTCATGCGGCAAATCGCGCCCGGAGCCGATTATCTCTCTGTTGTACGCCTCTGCTTTGGTCAGACGAAGCAACATATACTGGTCACTAGGGAGGTCGATGCGGAACTTGCCCTCAAAGGTTCCGGGAAGCTCCTCCTCCGTCATATCCCATGTGTCCACGACACTCACCTTGTATCGAGCGCCCGCCTCGCCCTCAAACTCACGAAACCGCTCATTTAAGTACGTCCCCAATGAGTGCGGCGGAATGGCTCCCCCTGGCAGCTAAAGGCTGTCATGCAGGATCCATTCCGTCGCAACCTCATGAAAGGGACTGGGTTGTGAATGTTGGAGAAGAGCCGTTAGCGCCTGGGGGCCAGAATCACCAGGGCGTCGTGCTCAAAGGGATGCTGAGCCACGCGTACGGTGCCGTCACCGTTGTCGCGAACGGGCAGCTTGGCGATGCGCTTGTCCTCCATGTCGAGGACCGTCGCCGTCCAGTCACGCGCACCGTCGAGCTTAAACTTGAGCGCCGTGGTGCGCGGCAGGTACGTGACGACACGATCGCCAATGCGCGCCACGCGAATGGCCTCGCGCGCATCATCGAGCAGCTCCTGCGCCGGAACCACGGCAAAAGCGTCGTCGCCAGCCGTAGCGCCCAGACCGGCAAGCACATGCTCGATCGCGCCAAAGTCCCAAACGCCCGCAAATTGCAGGCACTCCTGCCAGCGGAACGGCATGTCGAAGCCCTCGCCCAGCACCGAGCCTTGGCTCTTGCTGGTCTGCCAGTTCCAAACGCCGTGCGCGCCATAGGTCACGCCGGCGCTCGCACCGGCAAGGATCGACGACCACACACTCGCGCGGCAGTCCTGCGCGGTGAAGCGCCAGTACACGTTGCGCGACGCACCCATCTGCTCGTAACAGGGCTCGGAGTTGACCATCGGCTTTTTGGGATAGTTGGCGATAAAGTCCTGCGGCAGGCGCCAGGCCTCGGGCTGACCCTCGTAGTTGTGACCGGGCTGGAACATATAAAAGTCCAGACGGTCCAGGTACTGTGACGGAATGGTGCGGTTGCCGCGGTTGATATGCATGGCGCGCAACGCCTCGGGCGCGCGTTTGACAACTTCGTCGAGGGCATCCTCGTAATAGGCGATCGCCTCGTCGCTGGTAAAGTCGGTATCGCCCGTCACCACGTAGACGGGGTCGAACTCGCCCAGGTTCTCGACGACGCGGGCAACGTGGGCGCGGACCTCCTCGCGCGGCATAGTCTCAGCACCGCAATGCTCGGCAATCTTGGCGCCCCAGGTACCGGGCACGTAGTTGCACCACATAAGCACGAGCGCCGGACGAATGCCGTGCTCGACGGCAGCGCGGCACATGGCAGCAGCGCGATCCCAGTACGCCTGGTTGGGGCGGGACCAATCAAAGTGCACGCCATCCTCGCTGGCATAGGGCCAAACGCCCAAGTCGGGGCAGCAGCGATCCCACTGCGGCAGTGTATTGATCTGCAGCACGTTCATGCCCTGCTCGGCACGACGGGTCAGATAGTAGTCCCAGTCGTCCTCGGCGATGCTCGTAAATCCACTCCAGCAC
>CABSMN010000288.1 GCA_902478765.1 uncultured Collinsella sp. | reverse complement strand
GCGTTGGCCAGACCCGCCTCGATGGCAGCCTGACCACCTTCCGCATGTGGAAGTTCCGCTCAATGTACAAGGACGCTGACGAGCGACTCGCCGAGCTCAAGGAGCAAAACGAGATCGCGGGCGCCATGTTCAAGATGAAGGAGGACCCCCGCGTCACCAAGATCGGCAGGTTCATCCGCAAGCACTCCATCGACGAGTTCCCGCAGTTCCTGAACGTGTTCCTGGGGCAGATGAGCGTCGTGGGCCCGCGTCCACCGCTGCCCAACGAGGTCGCGGAGTACACCGAGTACGACCTGCAGCGCCTAGCGGTGAAGCCCGGGATTACCGGCTGGTGGCAGGTGACTGACCGCAACGATACCGACTTCGACGGAATGGTTCGTCGCGACCTGGAGTACATCGCCAAGAGGGGCGTTCTAACCGACATCAAGATTGTGCTGCTCACGGTAGTCGAGGTTATTACCGGCGGCGGCGCTAGTTAATTCCTTATGTTTTTGAAGATAGGTTCTTGAGACATGATTATCACTCGCACACCCTTCCGTATGTCGTTCTTCGGCGGCGGCACCGATATGCCGGAGTTCTTCAACGAGCACGGCGGCTCGGTCATCTCGACCACGTTCGACAAGTACTGCTACGTCACGGCGCGCCACCTGCCGCGCTTCTTCGACTACTCCACGGAGCTCGTCTACTCCAGGATCGAGCGGGTCTCCGACCCCTCCGAGCTCGAGCACCCCGCGGTGCGCAACGCCATGCAGATGCTCGACATGCGCGAGATGCGCATCACCTACGAGGCGGACCTTCCCGCACGCTCGGGACTGGGCACATCCTCGTCCTTCGCCGTGGGCATGCTCAACGCGTTCCACTGTATGAAGGGCACCTACGCCTCCAAGGACCGCCTGGCCAGGGAGGCCATCAGGCTCGAGCGCGAGCTGTGCGCCGAGGCCGGCGGCTGGCAGGACCAGATCGCCGCGGCGTTCGGCGGCCTCAACCGCATTGATTTCGCCGACGGCGACTTTTCGGTCCGCCCGGTTGTCATCTCGCCCGAGCGCAAGCGCGAGCTCAACTCCAACCTGATGATGTTCTTTACGGGCTTCACCCGCTTCTCGTCGGACATGCAGAAGGCCAACCGCGTGGTCGACAAGACCGCTCAGCTCAAGGAGATGCTGGCTCTGGTCGACGTGGCGGAGGGCGTCCTCACCGATAAGTCGGCGGACCTCTCCGAGTTCGGCCGCCTGCTCGACACCACCTGGCGCCTTAAGCGCGGGACCGGCTCGCAAATCTCAACTGGCTCCATCGACGCCCTGTACGAACGCGGTGTCAACGCCGGCGCGCTCGGCGGCAAGCTGCTGGGCGCCGGCGGGGGAGGATTCCTCGTCTTCTACGTGGAGCCCGACGCGCAGGAGTCCGTGCGCCGCGCCATGTCCGACCTGCTCTACATACCGTTCGAGTTTGAGGACGGCGGGACCTCCGTCGCCTACTACGGGCCCGAGGACTACGACCTGGAGGGATCACACTAATGGATAACAAGTGCCCCCAGACGGGCGACGAGTGCCTGTCCACCTTCTTCCGCAACTACCCCGAGATGCTGGCATGCGAGTCGGAGGTCCGCGCGGCCCGCGAGCTGATCGCCGGGTCCTTCCGCGCGGGCGGGAAGCTGCTCGTGTGCGGCAACGGCGGCTCCGCGGCAGATTCCGAGCACACGGTCGGCGAGCTCATGAAGAGCTTCCGCTTCAAGCGCCCCGTCGACGGGGCCTTCGCCGCGGCGTACCGCGAGGCCAACGGCAGCGAGGCCCCCGCATGGCTCGAGGGGTCGCTTCCCGCTATCTCTCTCGTCTCCCAGACGGCGCTCTCCACCGCGTTCGGCAACGACGAGGCCGCCGTGGGCGTCTTCGCGCAGCAGGTCTACGGCTACGGCGAGCCCGGCGACGTTCTGCTCGCCATCTCGACCTCGGGCAACTCCGCCAACGTGGTCGAGGCCGCGAAGGTCGCCCGCGCCAAGGGCGTGCGCGTGGTCTCGCTCACCGGCGCCAAGGAATCCAAGCTCACCGGCATCTCCGATGTGTGCGTCCGCGTACCGCGCGACGAAGTCTTCCGTGTCCAGGAGCTGCACCTGCCCACCTACCACGTTCTCTGTGCCGCCGTGGAGGCAGACATGTTCGGGGGTGCCGAGTAGATGCGCCCATTCCGCGAGGCGATCGTGCTGGCCGGCGGCTTCGGCACCAGGCTCGCCCACGTCGTTCCCGACGTGTGCAAGCCCATGGCGCCGGTCGCCGGAAGGCCGTTCCTGCGCTTCATCATGGACCAGCTGGCCGCCGCCGGCTTCGACCGCGCGGT
>CABSMN010000287.1 GCA_902478765.1 uncultured Collinsella sp. | reverse complement strand
CCGTCTTGCGGGTTTGTTCCCCGGCGTGTCTTCTCGAGGCGATGCGTACCGCGTGCGTCTGGTGCAACGTGACGATGACGCGACGGCGTTCGAGGCCGAATATCTCTCGCAGCGCGAGGCCGCGGCCGAAGACCTGATGCTTGCTTGCCGCATGACGCGCGGTGTCGCGTCCGACCTGTTGGTTCGCGCGGTTCGTGTCATCCCAACGGGCGAGCTGGCAGCTGCCTGCGATCGCGCGCTCGAATTGGGTCTTGCCACTTGGGTGCCCGAGACGCTCGGGGTCCATGAGGGACCCTTCACTTCGGCAGATGTCGTCGCGGGCCATGTTCGAGCTCGTTTAGCACCGACACACCTGGGCTGGCTCGATGGAAATGTTCTGTTCGAGCTGTTTTGGGATCTAGCTTAGGCCGCTCGGGTAGAATTACCGGAATATATACGCTGCTGTGAGCAGGAGGTTGCCGCGCATGGCGACGATGAACGAAAAAGATTATTACGAGATTCTGGGTGTCTCCAAGGACGCTACCTCGCGTGATATACAGAAGGCCTTCCAGCAAAAGGCTCGCAAGCTCCATCCGGACGTCAACAAAGAGCCGGATGCCGAGGAAAAGTTTAAAGAGGTTTCCGAGGCCTACGCCGTGCTTTCGGATGAGCAAAAACGTGCGCGCTATGACGCCATGCGTTCTGGCAATCCCTTTGCCGGTGCCCCTACGGCTTCGCCCTATGGTGGCGGCTATGCCGGCAACACGGGCTATGGCAATCCCTTTGAGGGCGGCTTTCCTTTTGGCGGTGCCTGGGGCCAGCAGCGTCGCGGCCAGGCTGCCTACAATCCCGAGAACGGCGCCAACGTGGTCGTCGATATCAAACTGGACGCCAAGGAGGCCAAGGACGGTGCCCGCAAGACCGTCCGCTATACGCGCTTCGATACCTGTGGTCACTGCGGCGGCTCGGGTTCTGTCTCCTCCGAGCATGCCCATACCTGCCCGAGCTGCGGTGGCCGCGGGCACATCGACGTCGACTTGTCCTTCCTGTTTGGTGCGGGCACGTTCCAGTCGGTCTGCCCCGAGTGCGGCGGTTCCGGTAAGGTCGTGGCCGACCCCTGCCCCGATTGCGGTGGCAGCGGTCGTACTCGCGTAACCTCCGAGCAGACGATTGAGTTTCCTGCCGGCACGCACGATGGCGACGAGGTCCGCATTAGCGGCATGGGTCACGCCGGCACTAACGGTGCCGCTGGCGGTGATCTAGTCGGCCGTGCCCATGTCGAGTCCGAGCGCTTGGAAGGCAAAGCTCGTACCGGTTTTTACCTGATGGGCATCGTGGCGCCGTTTTTGGTACTGTCGGCCATCTCGGGCGTTTTCTCGGCCTTTGCCGTGATGTGCTTTATTCCGTTTACCATGGGCCTGTTCATGGTGCTTTCGGACGGTGTGCTTCATCGCAGCCTGCTGTGGTGGAAGCGCGGTGCGATGCAGTTTGCCAACGGTTTTGCCAACGGCTTCATGTTCGCGCTCGTGTCGGTTTGGTTCGCGAGCTGCTCGCAACGGGCCATGCTTTCGCCGTACCAAATGCAATAACATCAAACCCTCTGTTTGCGGTCGGCCCAGCTTGGGTATAGGACGCACTGTGACAATAATGAAAGTCGGAAGGATTCGGTCGTGTCGGAAAATAGGGATTACTACGAGGTGCTTGGCGTCGACAAGGATGCCGACGCGCGGACGATTAAGCGTGCGTTTCTAAAGAAGGCCCGTACCGTACATCCGGATGTTTCGGACGACCCCGAGGCCGAGGCCAAGTTCAAGGAGCTCAACGAGGCGTATTCCGTTCTTTCCGATGAGCAGAAGCGTGCTAACTACGACCGTTACGGCACTGCGGACGGTCCTGGTGGTTCGGGCTACGTCGATATCAACGATATCTTTGGTGGCATGGGCATGGACGACTTGTTCTCGTCGTTCTTTGGCGGCGGTGCCGGCGGTGGCGCCCGCAGCCGTCGCGAGCGTCGTCGCGGACGTGACATGGCCATCTCGCTTTCGGTGACGCTCGAGGAGGCGGCACTCGGCTGCAAAAAGACGATCAGCTATGATCGCCTTGCTCCTTGCGAGGACTGCAACGGTACCGGTAGGGCCGAGGGTGCACAGGAAAAGCAGTGCAGTCGCTGCCACGGTACGGGCTACGTCACGACGGTTCAGCGATCGTTTTTGGGCCAGGTTCAGTCTTCCTCGCCTTGTCCCGACTGCCATGGCGAGGGCACGGTTATCGACCATCCCTGCGAGACCTGCGACGGTCAGGGCCGCACGCCTTCGCACGAAAAGATCGACATCGATATTCCCGCCGGCGTTTC
>CABSMN010000286.1 GCA_902478765.1 uncultured Collinsella sp. | reverse complement strand
GTGTATAAGAGACAGGTTTTATGACCCTGCGCCTGTGCGCCGACTACCCCGATTTCTTCGCTGCGGGCTTGCCCTGCTGTGCCCCGTGGTTCAACGCCACCGACGAGGACGTAGCTGCGCTCGCCAAGACGCCACTGTGGTTTACGCACTCCAAGGGCGACGAGCTCGTGTCTCCGCAACAGACCGTGCTGCCGCTCACGGCGCGCCTGCGTGACGCCGGAACCAACGTGCACCTCACCTACTTTAGCCATGTCGAGGACCTGACCGGTGTGCATCGCGAGGCCGACGGCTCGCCTAAGAAGACGTTCAACCACGGCGTGTGGATCCACCAATTCAACGACCTGTGTTATCAAGACTTCGACGGGGGCAACGTACTCATCGACGGCGAGCCGGTGGGCTGCTGGGAGTGGTCGGCCAGGGTCGATAGGTAATCCGTCCCTTCGCGGGCACTGGGGTTTACCTCTGCAAACGTCCTCGGGCATGCATGGTTCGGCGCTTTGCGCTTCGCGCTGCGCCGGACCATGCCCCCTGCGGAATATTTGCAGAGGTAAACCCCAGTGCCCGCTGTGTTTCCATTGCTGAGACTCTGGCCGGCCGCTTCCGGCGGCACGCCGGGTCGGTGGCGATGGGGGCGTGGGTCCCGTCTTGCCTTGCGCGTAACTGGCTGAATTGATTTTGATTGGAGCTGCTCCTATGTCCCAAGAGTTAACTCGGGTGATTGTTACTACTGATATGGAAGTCGACGATATGAACTCGCTCGTTCATTTGGCTCTGTATCTCAATGTGCTTGATGTTCAGGCTGTGGTGTATACGGCTTCGCAGTATCACTTTCTTGGGGATGGCGTCCGTACGCTGGGCGAGGTGAATTCGCATTGGCGGACCAAAGGGCGTCGCTCTTACGAGTGGGCTGTTGTGCCTCATGAGCCCGATCCGCTGGCCGGGGAGCTTCGTGAGTATCGTCCGTTTCCCGAGCATTGGATCGAAAGTCTCTGGAGTAATGAATATGCCCAGGCTTGGCCGCAGCTCAACGCCAACGCCGCTGCCGCCGGCGAACCGTCCTTCCCCACGCCTGCTCAGATGATCGAGCGTACGTATGTGGGAAATGTTGCTTTTGAGGGTGATGTGCGCGAGGAAACACCAGGTTCGCGCGTCATCGCCGACGCCATCTTGGACGACGACCCGCGCACGCTCTGGCTGCTCAGCTGGGGTGGCATGAACACCATAGTTCGCGCCCTGATGAGCATTGCCGAGCGTTATCGCGACACGCCCGAATGGCCCGCCGTACAGCAGCGTGTCTATCAGAAGGTGCGCGTGATGGGCGTTGCCGATGGCGTGGGGCAGGACAATTCGTGGCTCGACCATGGACGCGAGCTCTTTCCCGAGCTCATCTTTTGGTGCGTGCCCTATATGTATGGCGGCTATGTCGACGCCAAGATGGCGCAGCCCGATTCGCTGCCGCTGTTTCAGGCTCCCTGGCCCGAGCAAAACCTCACGCAGGAAAACGGCCCCCTTATGGCCCGCTACATGCTCTATGGCGATGGCAGGGCTTACGAAAACGAACCCGAGCGATTCCAGTTTGGCAAGCATGCCCGTCTGGATTGGGGCCTAGAGGGCATGCCCGCGATGCAGTTTGAGCGCGGCGACTTTATGGCCGAAGGCGACAGCATGACCTACATTCCACTACTGCCGTTTGGCCTGCGCGGTATCGATGACCGCAACTTCGATACACTGCTCGGCCGTATGTTTCTTGATGGGCATCCCGATTCGGACGCACCCGCCGGTTTTGCCGCCATCGGCACGCCCATAGACGGCAACCCCAATCCCTACCTGCGCGCCTATCAGGAAGACTTTGCCGCCCGCGCGCAATGGTGCGCCCATGATCCGGCGTCTTGCTCGCATCCGGCACATGTTGTCGAGGTCACGACCGACTGCAGCGCCGCAGCCGGCGAGCACGTTGCCCTTGCGGCGACCGTCATCGACCCCGACGGCAAGGGCTTTGATGCACATTGGGATGTCGCCGTGGACCCGTCGAGCTATGCAGGCGCCCAAGACTTGTCGCTGTGGCAGGAATGCGCGGTGGACGCCGCTTTTATCGTGCCCACCGACGCGCAGCCCGGCGACCGCTTTGTGCTCACCTTCACCGTGCAGACGCGCACCGAGCGCCCCTGCAGCCGCTACGCCCAGGTTGCCGTGACCGTGGCGTAGCAAGGACGGCGCCCACATTCGGCAGCCGCCACATTCGGCATGGAGTGTCCCCAGCTGCCACTCATTTAAGTACGTCCCCAATGAGTGTCCAATGACTACCCGCAGCAAGGAGTGTCCCTATGTGTCGGATGAAAAATGGGCCATGTGTCCCAGTTGTGGAGACTCCTTGAGCCGTCTGGGTATCGC
>CABSMN010000285.1 GCA_902478765.1 uncultured Collinsella sp. | reverse complement strand
TCGGCGATGATGGTGGAATAAGCCGTGCCCAGGTGCGGATCGGCGTTGACGTAGTAGATAGGCGTCGTGATAAAGAACGAAGGCTTGGTTTGATCCATGGGGTCTGTCCTCCAGAAAAACGTTGCATACAGGGGATGATTCTAACGCAAGGGCTGGATATCCTCCATCTATTGCATATCGAGCACCATGGCATAGACATCGCGCTTGCGGCGCGAATACTTCTGCGACAGGTGTTTAGCTACCGCGGAGGCGGGCTCGCCCTCCTCGAGTGCGGCGCGGATGTCCTCGCGCAGGGCCTCATCGGGGTCTGCCACCGCGGCGCCAACCGGCGCGATGCCGGCCTCCTCATCCTCGCTCGGCGGCGCGATGACCAGCGCAATCTCGCCCTTCACCTCGCCGCGCGCACGCAGCTCTTCGGCAAGCTGGGCGGCAGGCCCGCGCAGGACCTCCTCGTGCAGCTTGGTGAGTTCGCGGCAGACGGCGACCTCGCGCTGGGGAAAGACCTCGGCCACGGCCTCAAGCGTCGCCACAATGCGATGTGGAGACTCGTAGAAGATGAGCGCACCGGGCACCACGGCAAGGCGCTGCAGGCGACGCACGCGGTCGCCGTGCTTGCGGCCCAAAAAGCCCTCGAAGAAAAAATGCTCGCAGGGAATGCCGGACGAAACAAGCGCCGTGACGCAAGCAGAGGGCCCGGGAATAACTTCGACGGGCACATCGGCCTCACGCGCCGCCTCGACCAGCGCCTGGCCGGGATCGGACACACTCGGCATGCCGGCGTCCGAGGCAAAGGCGAGGGTCTCCCCCGCCAGCAGACGGTCGACCAGGCCGGCAGCGCGGCTAGCGATCACATTCTCGTCGCAACGGACAAGCGGCTTGGAAATGCCCAGGTGCATCAGCAGCTTTGACGTCACGCGCGTGTCCTCGCAGCAGATGGCATCGGCGGCGGCAAACGCCTCACCAACGCGCGGGGACAGGTCGCCCAGGTTGCCGATGGGCGTGCCGACCACATAGAGTTTGCCCGTATGGGCGCTGTTTTGCGTCATATCAACCTATTCAATCATGCCGCGCTCGAGCGTACCGAGCGCCGCGCGGGCGTCCCATGCTGCAATGCGCTTCTCGGTCTTCCACGTTTGGAAGAACCAACCGGCAGCTGGCGCAAACGAAGCCAGCTGGTTGGCGATGAACACGCGCTCGTAGGCATTGCGGCCCTCGGGCGTAACCGACGAGTTGGCAAAGATCGCCGCACCCGACCATTCGCCCACCAGCACGGGGAACCCAGTCGAAATCGCTTCTTTGAGCTCGCGCTTGTTACGCGAAATCGCCGTCGTCAGCCCGCGAGGGCTCGTGATGTCGAGCGCATACTCGTCGCGGTAATGGTACAGGTGAAGGTCCATGTAGACGTTCTTGTACTTGGCGCCGCGCATAAAATGCTTCCACTCGCTGGGATGCCCCGACGACGAGAAGACGACGATCTTATCCTCGGGCATATACGAACGGACGAGCTCGTAGGCATCGCGATAGAAATTGCGCAGGTAGTGAGCAGGAATGCCATCCGTCATGGTGAAGAGGCTCTTGCGAACGCTCATCTGCGGCGTGTCCAGCAGCTCAATGCCCAGCAGGCTCTCGGCCTCGCCATAGCGATCGGCCAAGCGCTCGAGCACGTCGAGTGCGACATGACGGCCGTTGGTGGACGAATGCCACTCGGCGACAGCCTCCGGCGTGGTGGGTGAATCGTTGGAATCGCCCTGGCCACCGGGCACGGTTGCCAGATCGAGCAGCACGCGGATGTCGTACTTGGCAGCCCACTCAATTGCACGGTCAATGTAGTCGACAACCGAGATGTAGGACGCATCGGACTCCTGCGAACCAAAGGCATACCAGGGCACCGGCAGACGCACGGCGTTGAGACCGATCTGCGCCATGCGGCGAAAATCGTCCTCGCTCACAAACGTCTCGTAATGGCGGCGCATGCGCTCGTTATAGGCGGCGGTACCCATGGCCTCCTGTAGCTCGGCCGCGTTGGATGCACCGGTCGCCGCGTACAGCGACGGGGTCACCCAAGGCTCGGGAATAAACCAGCCAGAGAGATTAACGCCGAGTATCCTCTCCATCACTGCCCCCTTCGGATCATGCAGGCCGAGCCTGCATCGTATTGCATAGGAAAAGTATCGTTTTGAGTATACCCGCGCGTGCGGACAGACGACCGAACGGTCTATAAAGTGGCGCAAAAGCGGGAGAAATGTCTGGGGCGAGCGGGGTCAAGATGACGTACCGAGATGCGCATACACGCCGAGGGCAGGCGCCGGAAAGCGCATTCCATTCTTTCGCTCATTAATGGGATGCGCTTTCCGCGGGTCCACATAAAAGAAAAGGACCCCTTTGCAGAGGTCCTAGTCAATTCAAGGTGG
>CABSMN010000284.1 GCA_902478765.1 uncultured Collinsella sp. | reverse complement strand
AGCGTAGTCTCGTGGGCTCGGAGATGTGTATAAGAGACAGGGTCGATGGTGTTGGGCTTTAACGATGAGGACCGCGCGCATCTTGAGCAGCTGCGGTGCAATGGCCTGGCCAACGGTGTGCCCGAGCTGTCGATTATCGGCCCCGAGCGCATCCACGAAATAGAGCCGCGCGCCAGTGCCGATGCAGCGTGCGCGTTGTGGTGCCCTTCGACCGGTTTTGTCGATCCGTTTGAGGTTGCCATCGCCGCGCTGGAGAACGCCGTGGCCAACGGGGTGACGTTTATGCGCTCCGCACCCGTGGAGGCGATTGAAGCCGCGGGCTCGGGCGACGACGTGCGCTTTACGTTGGCGACGCCCGCCGGAGACGTGCGCTGCCGCTACCTAATCAACGCCGCGGGCAACGGCGCCGCCGACATCTCGCATATGGTGGGCGCCGAGGAGTTCCAGATGGTCTGGCGTCAGGGCAACATCGTGGTGCTGGATAAGGAACCGCGCACGCTCATGCCGCTCTACCCTGTTCCCACGCCAGTGTCCAAGGGCGTTATCGTCACGGGTACCGTACATGGCAACACCGTGATTACCGCGACGGCTGCCGTGCGCGAGCCAGGCGACACGCAGACCTACGCGACCGATGTCAACGCGCTCCTGACCGGTGCGCACAAGCTGGTGCCCGATCTGGACACGCGTCGCGTGGTGCGCGCGTTTGCCGGCGGGCGTCCGGTCATTAAGGGAACGAACGACTTCTTTATTGGGCAGTCGGCCGTGGTGCCGGGGCTGTTCCAGGCGGCAGGTATTCAGTCGCCGGGCGTGGCGAGCGCGCCGGCCATTGCCGAGCGCATGGAGTATGTGATGCGCGAAGCAGGCGTTGAGCTGCGCGAACGGGACGACTGGAACCAAATTCGCCGCGCGCCGGACGATTTTGACCGCGCGCCGCTTGCGCGCAAGGAAGAACTCATTGAGTCCGATCCCGCGTGGGGACAGATCGTCTGCCGCTGCGAGACGGTGCCCGAAGCCGAGATCGTGGCCGCGATCCGACGCCAGCCGGGCGCGGTTTCGGTGGAGGGCGTCAAGCGCCGCTGCCGCGCCGGCATGGGTCGGTGCCAAAGCGGCTTTTGCCAGAGCCGTGTGGTGACGATCCTGGCGCGCGAGCTGGACTGCGACCCCAGCGAGGTATTACTGGAGGACGCCGGATCTTGGCTGGTTGAGGGACCGCTGAAGGGGGTGCGTTAGGATGGCGAAATTCAAATCGAGCGCGATTGATTGCGGCGTCGTAGAAGCCGTACAAACGCAAGCCTTCGACGTGGTCATTATCGGCGGCGGCCCCGCCGGCATGGCGGCCGCGCTGGCCGCGCATAAGGCCGGAGCGCGCGTGGCCATCGTGGAGCGCGAGCAGCACCTGGGCGGCATCCTCCGCCAATGCATCCACCCCGGCTTTGGCCTGTCGCACTTTAAACAGGAGCTCACCGGTCCCGAGTACGCGCAGCGCTTTATCGACCAGGTGGACGCAACCGACATTGCGCTGTTCTTGGACAGCATGGTGCTTGGGATTGATTCGAGCGAGGACGCGGACGCGTCGAGCATGGGCGAGGGCGCGGGAAATGCCGCAGTCCATACCGTCACGCTCATGAGCCCCGCTCGCATGTTGCAGCTCACCGAACGCGCGGTCGTCCTTGCCATGGGCTGCCGCGAGCGCACCCGCAGCGAGATCAAGATTCCCGGTAGCCGTCCCGCCGGCGTGTTTACGGCGGGTCTGGCGCAGCGATACATCAATATCGAAAACCTCAAGCCCGGCTCGCTCGCCGTCATTTTGGGCTCGGGCGACATCGGGCTTATCATGGCGCGCCGCTGCACGCTCGAGGGGATTTCCGTCGAGGGCGTGTACGAGCTCATGCCGTACGCCAACGGCCTTCGCCGCAACGTCAAGAACTGCCTGGACGACTTTGGAATTCCGCTGCACCTGTCCACCACTGTCACACGTGTGATCGGGCACGACCGCGTGGAGGCCGTCGAGGTAAGCCAGGTCGACGAGCACCTGGCGCCCATTCCGGGAACCGAGCGCATTGTTCCGTGCGACACGCTGCTGCTTTCGGTGGGGTTGATTCCCGAGAACGAGCTTTCGGTTGCCGCAGGCGTGGAGCTTGACCCGCGCACGCGCGGTGCCGTAGTTGACCAGAGCCTCCAGACAGGCGTGCCGGGCATCTTTGCCTGTGGCAACGTGCTGCACGTGCACGACCTGGCCGACAACGTGACGACCGAGTCCGAGCGCGCCGGCGCGGCAGCGGCGGCGTGGGCGTTGGGCGGCGTGGACGCTGTGGACACGGGCTGCGAGCTCACGGTCTCCCCCGCCGGTATCGCGGGATACGCGCTGCCGGGCCGCATTACGGCTGTGGCGCTCACCAAACTCAACCTGTC
>CABSMN010000283.1 GCA_902478765.1 uncultured Collinsella sp. | reverse complement strand
GCCCATCGCCAGAATGACCGTAGCGGCACCGGTGACGATGTCACCGCCAGCCCAGATGCGGGGATCGGTGGTCTGGCCGGTCTCCTCGTCGGCAACGATGTAGCCCCACTTGTTGAGCTCCATCTTGCCGCCGATCTTGGCAGCGAAGGGGTTGGCGTTGGTGCCGATAGCCGAGATCGCGACGTCGCAGGGGATCTCCTCGATGGCGCCCTCGATGGGCACCGGGCGACGACGACCGGACTCGTCGGGCTCGCCGAGCTCCATCTTCTGGACCTTGACGGCGCACACGGAGCCATCCTTGCCAGCGACAAACTCGAGCGGGGAAACGAGCGGCAGAACCTCGACGCCCTCGGCCTTGGCGTGGTGCAGCTCGGCACGACGGCAGGGCATCTCGTCCTCGGTACGACGGTAGGCGATGATGGCGTGCTCGGCGCCCAGACGCTTGGCGGTACGGACGGCGTCCATAGCCACGTTGCCGCCACCAAAGACGACGACGTTCTTGCCGTGCTTGGTGGGGGTGTCGTACTCGGGGAACTTGTTGGCCTTCATCAGGTTCACGCGGGTGAGGTACTCGTTCGCGAAGAAGACGTTGGGCAGGTTCTCGCCGGGGACGTTGAGGAACTTGGGCAGGCCAGCGCCGGTCGCCACGTAGATGGCGTCGAAGCCCTGCTCGAACAGCTCCTCGGCCGTGGCCATGTTGCCCACGACGGAGTTGTACTCAAACTTGACGCCCATGTCCTCCAGGCCGTCAATCTCGCGCTTGACGACCGCCTTGGGCAGACGGAACTCGGGGATGCCGTAGACCAGCACGCCGCCGCCGGTAAAGAAGGCCTCAAAGACGGTGACGTCAAAACCGTTACGGGCGAGCTCGCCGGCGCAGGTGATGCCGGACGGGCCGGAGCCGACGACGGCGACCTTCTTGCCGTTCTTGGGAGCCATCTTGGGCGTGGAGGCGAGCTCGGGGCGGTCACCCAGGAAGCGCTCGAGCTGGCCGATGGCCACGGGCTCGGACTTCTTACCACGGATGCACTTGCCCTCGCACTGGTTCTCCTGCGGGCAGACGCGGCCGCAGATAGCGGGAAGCATGGAGTCCTCGCGGATGGTATCGAGAGCGCCGCCGAAGTCCTTCGCGCGGATCTGCTCGATAAAGCGGGGGATGTTGATGTTGACGGGGCAGCCCTCAACACAGAACGGCTTCTTGCAGTTGAGGCAGCGCTCGGCCTCGGCCAGCGCCATCTCCTCGGTGAAGCCCTTGTCGACGGGGCGGAAGTCGCAGGCGCGCTCGGCAGCCGGCTCCTCGTTATCGGGGGTGCGGGGCGACTTCATATCGGCAACGAAACGACCGTTAACTAGTGGCATGCGCAGCTCTTTTCCTCATAGGCCTTGAGGGACTCGCCCTCTTCGGAACGGTAAGCGGCCTGGCGGGCACGAAGGTCATCCCAGTCGACCAGGGTGGCATCGAAGTCGGGGCCGTCGACGCAAGCGAACTTGGTCACGCCGCCCACCTCGACGCGGCAGCAGCCGCACATGCCGGTGCCGTCAACCATGATGGGGTTGAGCGACGCGGTGATGGGGGTGTCGTACTTCTGGGCGGTGAGGGTCGAGAACTTCATCATCGGAACGGGGCCGACGCAGAAGACCTGGCTCACGGCCTTGTCCTGCAGCAGGCGCTCCAGCGGAGCGGTGACAACGCCCTGCTCGCCGTAGGAACCGTCGTCGGTAGTGATGTGGATGTGGTCCTCGTCGAGGAGCTCGCGGAACTGGTCCTCCATGAGCAGGAGGTCCTTGGTGCGGGCGCCCATGATGGCGTGGACCTCATGACCGGTCTCGACCAGGTGCTTGGCGACCGGGAAGGCAATTGCCAGACCGACGCCGCCGCCAATGACGGCACAGGGGCCCTCAGCCATCTCGGTGGGAACGCCCAGCGGGCCCACGACGTCGCGCAGCGACTCGCCGGCCTCGTAGGTGGAAAGCATTTCGGTGGTCTTGCCGATCACCATGAAGATGAACTCGACCCAGCCCTCGTCACCGTTCCAGCCGGCTAGGGTAAACGGGACGCGCTCGCCCGTCTCGTTGGCGCGAACCATGAGGAACTGTCCAGCGTGCGCATGCTTGGCGATTGCGGGCGCCTCGATGCGGAACTTGAACACCTTCTCCGAGAACTGCGTCTTCTCCAGGATCTTATACATAGAACCCCTCTCTTGTTAGGGCTGCCGAACCGTGCCTCCACGGAAATGGGCGGTAGCCCGAATAAAACCGTACGCGCACAGGCGTTGTGCAGACATACGATGCAAATTATACCCTCATGGACATGCTGTTTACGTGTGTCTTCGGCGGTTGGGAAAAGGGCTTATCCACATCCTTGATTCTCATTTTCATTGCAACAGTCTCAGGACTCAGCGCAACGCGTTGCGC
>CABSMN010000282.1 GCA_902478765.1 uncultured Collinsella sp. | reverse complement strand
GTAGTCTCGTGGGCTCGGAGATGTGTATAAGAGACAGTTGCTATGTTGCGTGCGTTGATGTCCATGCGGACGAGTATAGCGCGGGGCGCGGTGGGGGAGACGCTGCCGTGGCCTGCAAGTTGCTGAGGCCACACGTTGCGCGTGCCGGACCACCGGCTCGGCGCCTTAATCGTCGTCAATCAATCTAGCCCTCAAACGACAGAAACCCCGGCAGCTCTTCGCAACTGCCGGGGTTTCCGCGGAAAAGGGGGACATGATCCTCAAGCGGACGGCAAAGGGGCAAACCGTTTTCGCTCAACTGCTTTATGCCCCTCAACTGGCGGCTCAATCAGCGCATGTCGCGCCCACACAAAGCCGCTACACCTGTGATGGAGCTATGAAGTGGTATCTATTGCCGGAGCGGGCTATGCCAAGGAGTGTTCCAGATTACCGGCAGATAAGGAACGTCACCAGGTGCCGGCGGCGGGCGTGACTTTTGTCCCGTTTTGACGCTCCGCTGACCTAGATGTTCGTCACATGAACCCGCAAACGTGGGACAATGACGCTACTGGTACCACAGACAAAGGATGTGCCTATGAACGCCCCCGTTGCCCAGCCCTGTCGGCAGCGCCGCCTGTTTGCGCGGTTCGCTTCCGTCTGCGCACTCGTCGCGCTTGCGTTGTTGCTGCTGCCTGCCGTCGCGCACGCCGACGGCTACTCCATGAGCCAAACCTATATCGGTGCCACGGTTGAGGCCGATGGCTCGCTGACCGTTGTCGAGGGACGCCAGTTCGATTTCGACGATGACATTAACGGCGTGTATTGGGATATCAATACAGGCTCTAACCAGCAAGGCGGCTCGGTGGTCGTCAATGTGCTGAGCGTCGAGGAAGACGACACTGCGTTTAACAAGGTCGACAGCGCAAACAAAGGCGACGACGGCGTTTACACGGTGGAGCAGTCCGACGACGGCGTAAAGATTAAGGTGTTCAGCCCTCACGAGAGCGGCGACAGCGCAATCTACTACATGAGTTATTCCATGACCGGTGCGGTTATGAACTGGGCCGATACCGCCGAGCTCTACTGGAAATTTGTGGGTGACGGCTGGTCTGCGGACTCCGATGACGTTGCGATGGAAGTGTACTTCGCAAATGCCGCTGCCGGGACGGCTGCCGTCAAGGGCGATAACTTCCGCGCATGGGGCCACGGCCCGCTGACGGGCGACGTGTCGCTCGATGCGGACGAGCCCATGGTCACCTATACCATTCCCTGCGTGCATGAGGGCGAATTCGCCGAGGCACGCATCGCCTTCCCCAGCGACTGGGTGCCGCAGCTTGCCGTCTCGGGCGAAAAGCGCATGTCGACGATTCTGAGCGAAGAGAAGGAATGGGCCGACGAGGCCAACGCTCGCCGTGAGCACGCGCGTGCGGTTGCCGGCGCGATTGCCGTGGTGTGTGTTGTCGTGGCGGTTGCCTATACCGGTGTGATCGTGATGCTTAAGCTGCGCAGTCCCAAGCCCAAGCCGCTCTTCCAGGACGAGTACTTCCGCGATGTGCCCTCGGCCGACCATCCCGCGGTGCTTGCAGCTCTCATGAGCTGGAACGACGTGCCCGATCAGGCATATATCGCCACGCTTATGAAGCTCACCGACGACCGCGTGATCAAGCTGGAAGAAGCGACCGAGACCAAGAAGAAGGGTCTGCTCCGTCGCGAAAAAGAGGAGCAGACGTATCGCATCACAGTGACCGACGAGGCCTGGAAGGCTGCCAAGAAGGACGGCATCGATCGCGATGTGCTCAAGGTCTTCTTCGCCGGCGTTAAGCCCGATAAAGACGGCGTCCGTTCACGCACGTTTAGCGAGCTGGAGGAGTACGCTAGCGAGCGCACCACATCTGTTGGCGACAAGCTCGAGGACTATCAGAGCACGGTTAAGGGCAAGCTGGAGGCGCGCGAGTTTATCGCCTCGGACGGCACCATCGCCCTGGTTGCCGGCTTGGTTCTCGGCATCATCATCGTCTTTGGCATTCTGGGCTCTCTGATCTATACCGACTTTGCGGACGCCAACGTCGGTGCCGCTATGATCTCGATCCCCGTCACGATCGTGGGCTTTGTCCTGAGCTGCACCTTCCGCCGCTACACGCCGGAGGGCGCCGAGGTGGCGGCTCGCTGCAAGGCGCTCAAGCATTGGCTTGAGGACTTTACGCGCCTGAAGGAGGCCATTCCCAGCGACCTGATCTTGTGGAACAAACTGCTGGTGATGGGCGTTGCCCTGGGCGTTTCGAAAGAAGTGCTGCGACAGCTGGCCGAGGCCGTGCCTGCGGACCTGCGCAACAGCGACGATTTCTACGACAACTACCCCTGCTACTGGTGGTATTACCATCACTACGGCAACGAGCTGTCTCTTATACACATCTCCGAGCCCACGAGACTACGCTGCATCTC
>CABSMN010000281.1 GCA_902478765.1 uncultured Collinsella sp. | reverse complement strand
ATGCCTCGAGCGTTACGTGGGAGCCACAGGTGGCGCTCGACCGCGCAAAAGCTTACTACCGTCAGCGTCTGGCAGACGAAAAACCGCAGGGTTCAAGCATCGAGACGAAGGCGGAGTCGGCGGCGCGCAAGGCGTTTTACACCTATGCGAGCGCAGAGGTCAATCGCGCATATATAACCGAAGACGGAGACCGGGCCACTTCCTATATTCCGTTGTTGCCGCGCAACACTGACGAGGTGCGAGCGACGGAACTCTATACCGATGCGGCGTGGCCAACCAGTACCAACGATGACAAAACGTATCTGCATTATGGAACGAGCTGCCCCAACTATAAGAAAGGGACACCAGGCGGGCTAGCTTCGGTCGCTGCTTATGACGGGCAGGACAAGTGCAACAGATGCCATTTTGGCGTTTCGTCGCTCGGCGCCGTTGCGGCTCCTTCGACTTCTATCGAAAACGGCTTCGAGTACCACTTTGATCGATTCAAAAACGCCCTGGAGAAATACGTCGAATGCCGCAATAAAGAGCTCGAGCTCATGCGCCAGACCGAGGACGAGGCTGACCGTGCGGGCAATGCGTTTGACGAGGCCATTAAAGCGCTTTCGGGCGAGCGCCCGCGTATCGCTCCGCCCGGTCGCAACGGCGTGGTCGCCTTTGCGGTTTCGGGTGCCATCTCGAGCCCCGATGAGCTCAACTCTTCGTTTAACACGACAGTCGGACTTGGCGAGCGCGGCGCGATCTCTGCTGCGGTGCTGGCACCCGATGACGCGACGGCGCAGAACAACGTTCTCTCGCGGTTTTTCTCGACGTTGGAGGAGCGTTCGGGTGGCGTTGCCGGCGTACTCGATGGCGTCATGGATGTTTGGGGACGGCTGCTTGTGGGATACGGAGACATCCAGGGCTCGGCCGACGAGCTTATGGATGAGATGATCGATGATCTGGGAGGGGGCAGCGGTGCGTTGGGCTCCATTGCGTCGTGGCTTGGCGATACCGTTTCGGCGTCCGTGGCGGCGCTGGGCTTGGAGCCGTGCGACTTGCGCCTGCGAAAGCCGGTGCTGACCGACACCGTCAACGTCATCAAGAGCCCGGGGTCTGACATCACAGGTCTTTCTAAAGTGCAGGACAAGCTACGAAGTATTCCGCTGGGCGTGACCGACCCCAAGGCGCTTTGCGAGGCGCTGGAATATCAAGTCGAGCGCACCATCAGCGGCACGGTGTTCACGCTTGCGGAGATTCCGCTGCCCGGCGGCGGTTCCATTCCACTTACCGTCGATGTCGCCACACTGGCGGGTGCCCTGGGCGGTGGGTCGTAATGGGCATCCGCACGCGCCTGCGCGAGGAGCGCGCCCAGGCGACGGTCGAGATGGCCGTGGTCACGCCTGTCCTGCTGGTTCTGGCACTTATCGTGTACAACGTCATGGTCTTTGCCAGCGCGGTCGCGCGCTTCGATCGCGTGGTGCCCGATATCGTGCTAGCGCATGCCGTGGCGCCGAGCGGGGAGGGCGATGGCAGCTCCATCGATGCCTCCGCGACCGTTCAGGCTCAGATTCAACATGCCATGGAAGGCTATGACTTGCTGATCGAGGTCTCGAGTGAACAGGGTGCGACGACATCGGATGGCGGCCTGCTTTCGCTTTCCGGCACGTTTAGGACCTATACCTGCACCATGCGCTATGAGCCGTGGCCGAGCTCGCTCAGCATCGCCGGCGTTTCGCTGGGGGCACCGGCACAGTTGTCGCACGGGCGCGCGGTGACGGTCGATCCGTGGCGTCCGGGGGTGGTCATGTGACCGCAGCCTCATCCTACATTGCCTACGCGCGGGCGCTCAACAAGCTGGGTTGGACGCCTGCCGAGTTTGTGGTGGCGGAGTCGTTTGCCGTGCGCCTGCGCGGCATGCTGGGACGGTCTCCGATTGCCGCAAACGGGTTGCCGCTCGTCATGGCGTTCCCACGCTGCTCTTCGGTCCACACCTGCTTTATGGCCTACCCCATCGACATTGCTTTTATCGACCGCAACGGCAGCATCCTCGCATGCTACGAAAACGTCCGTCCTTGGCGCATGTGTTCCTGTCCCGGTGCCTGGGCGGTGCTGGAACGCCCTTCAATTCTTGTATCGCCCACTGTCTTGCAACGAGCGCAGGCTTGAAGGCCCTGAGCGAAAAACTTCTTGCGGCCGGTTGATGTCTCTAACGTGCTGTTCTATAGGGTCGGACTTGTGGCTGACGCCGTGCTCAAAAACTTTTTTCAAATTCTCGGTTGACCGGAGCGCGTCCTTGGTTATACTAATCAAGCCTTGAAACAAGGCACACCTCAAATGGCTGGGTAGCTCAGTTGGTAGAGCAGAGGACTGAAAATCCTCGTGTCAGGGGTTCGATTCCCTTCCCCGCCACCTTGAATTGACTAGGACCTCTGCAAAGGGGTCCTTT
>CABSMN010000280.1 GCA_902478765.1 uncultured Collinsella sp. | reverse complement strand
ATGCAGCGTAGTCTCGTGGGCTCGGAGATGTGTATAAGAGACAGCTCTTAATCTGATCGGCCGACAGCAAACGCACCACGGGGTAGGTCTGCGCGACGCGGGCGACCTCGGCGGCAGCCTCCTCGTCGGTTAGATTGGCCTCGTGATTATTGAGCATATGGGGCCCTTTCGATAGTTTCGCATGGTAGCGGTGGGTTCCAAATGTTACAAGGGTAACACCTTGCCGATGCAGGTAAGCACGTGAATGCTGTTACATTTTTATGAGTTGGCAGACGGTGCGATTGAAGCCGCAGGCGTGAGGTTTTGAGCACATTTGTTAACACGGCCGAAACGTTTGCGGGTGAAGGCTGTTTTGATTTTTACGGCTGCTAGAGCTCCAGGATGCCACGGACAGTCTGGGCAGCCGCTGCCGGGCGATCGCGCAGGCCGTTGTGCGCGCCGGGAACCATTACGAGCGGACAGTCCAAAAGCTCAGCCGCCATCCTCGTGCCCGCCTCGCGGGGCGTGCCAATCGAGAGCTCACCCAAAAGCACGGCGGCCACCGTTTTCGACGCGCGAACGCTATCCCAATCGGGAACGCAGGTCATAGTAATCCCGTATTCGTTCGCCATGAAACTGCGGCCGTTGCGCAGAGCATGCTTGGCTTCTGCCTCGGTTAACTTGGGGGCCTCAGGGTCCGAATCGCCGATGGCGCCCAGGAAGGCCCGTAATGCCCTGGAGACCTTTCCCGCGGCGATCATCTCGAGCAAAACCGGGGCCGCGCCCAGGCCGGCACCCTCATCCGTCACGGCGGGTTCATGCAGAATCGCGCGCGAGATTATGGCAGGGTTTGCACGGAGAAGCTCCAGGGCCACCAACGTACCGGCACTGTGCGCGAGCACGTTTGCCGGAGTGCCAATATGCTCGATAACGGCCTGCAGGTCCGCGGCCTGGACGGCGAGGTCGTAGCGTCCGTCTGCAGCGTCGCCGCTCTCGCCGCAACCGCGGCGATCGTAGGCGATGACGCGATAGTCACAGGCGAGCTCGCGGGCGATGGCATCAAAAAAGACGCCGTCGACGCAGGCACCGTGCACGCACACCAAGGCGGGTGCATCGGACGATGCAACCGGGCCGGCATACTCGCGGCAGGCGATCGTGGTGCCTGCATTCTCGACCGTAAATTCCATGTTGTGCCCCATCGTCTTGCGTTTTGTTAACAGATTAACTGTACCCGACCCGATACCTTTCATGACGCGGCATCGAAGGCAGAGTTAAAAAACGAAACCTGCAAAGCACAAGCCCGGACCATACGTTGGAGCCGATGCTATGCTTAAGGTCAATTGTCTTGAGGAGCTTTTACCTATGTCTACGTTTCTAAATGCCAGCCCCATCTTTGGGCCCGTTCGCAGCCGTCGCCTGGGCCTTTCGCTCGGTGTCAACATGATGCCGGCCAGCGGCAAAATCTGCACGTTCGACTGCATTTACTGCGAAAACGGCCTCAACGCCGAACGTCCCTGCCACGAGCCGTATAACACGGCTGCCGTGGTACTCGACGCACTCGAGGCCAAATTGCGCGAGATGGCAGTCGAAGGTGAGCTGCCCGATGTAATCACGTTTGCCGGCAACGGCGAGCCCACCGCCGCACCGGAGTTTCCGCAGGCCATCGCCGGCGCTGTCGCGCTGCGCGACGAGCTTGCCCCAAACTCCAAGATCGCCGTGCTCTCCAACGGCACGCGCGCCGACCGCCCCGAGGTGCACGACGCGCTCATGATGGTCGACGACAACATCCTCAAGCTCGATACGATCGACCCGGCATTTATCCAGCTGCTCGATCAACCCGTTGGCCCCTACGATGTGGAGCACCAGATTGAGACGTTCGAAAGCTTTGACGGTCACGTTATTATCCAGACGATCTTTTTGACCGGTGAGTATCAGGGCAAGCCCATCGACAACACCGGCGAGGAGTACGTTGCCCCCTGGCTCGCGGCGCTTGAGCGCATTCGTCCACAAGAAGCAACCATTTACACGGTGGCGCGCGAGACACCGATCGCTGGCCTTGCCAAAGCGGCGCCTGAGGTGCTCGACGCCATTGCCGCGCGCGTCCAAGCCCTCGGCATCCCCTGCCAGGTGAGCTACTAGCAAAACCACGCAGCAGCTAGTGCCCGCCATCCCGCCCCATCAGTGCGGTGATATAGTTCCTATTTGTGCTGTTAAACCGCTTAAATCGGAACTATATCACCGCAACTTTTATGGACGCGTGGGTGGGCTATACTAGCTGCGGATGAAAGGAAGTTAGCCATGTATGACAAAGGACCCGTACCCGGCCGCAACGACGCTTGCTGGTGCGGCAGCGGCAAAAAATATAAGAAATGCCATAGCACCTTTGATGAGCGCCTTGAGCGCCTGTGGGAGGAGGGCTGGGAGGTTTTGCCCCGCACGCTCTACAAGCTGTCTCTTATACACATCTGACGCTGCCGACGAAGCT
>CABSMN010000279.1 GCA_902478765.1 uncultured Collinsella sp. | reverse complement strand
GCGGCCGCAGGGATTGTGCGGCGAGCAGAACACCGCGGCATGGATGTGGTTTTGGACGAGTTTGCGCTCCATGTCCTCAAAGTCCATACGCCACACACCTTGATCGTCGAGCTTAAGCGGGCTGTGGACAATACGATAGCCCGCGGCTTCGATAGACTTGGTGAAACCGATGTAGGTGGGGCTGTGAACCAGCACCGCATCGCCCGGCTGGACATACGCGCGCAGTGTCGACACGACACCGCCCAGTACGCCGTTTTCGTAGCCGATATGCTCAGGAAGCAGGCCCTTAACGCCATTGCGGCGGCTCTGCCATTCGATGATGCGGTCAAAGTACTCGTCGCGCGGATCGAAATAGCCAAACATGGGATGCTGGGCGCGCTGAATGATGTACTCCTGGACCGTGGGCACCGTGGCAAAATTCATGTCCGCCACCCACATGGGGATGCGGTCGAAGCCCTCGTCGGGTGCGTTCGGAGCCATGTCGGGAATTTCTCCCCAGGAGTCAACGGCGATGGCGTCCATGCCGTGGCGGTCGATAAGCGAGGTAAAGTCGTATTTCATGCTGAGCTCCCGTGCAAAGTGATTGTTTCGGTAGGCGTTATTGTCCACCAGCATGGGCGGTTTTGGCATGGGGTTTGGCGTTGAATTTGGCGGGTGCGGACGAGTAGCTGGTTAGTCTCGCGCGTCGTTGATGGCGGTTATCGTCAACCTGGTTCCGTCGACCGTAAACGATATGTCAAGCCCAGCGTAAGCCAAATGGTAAACGCGGTTTGGCTCGTGTTTGCTACCCGCACGGCGCGGATCTTGGCGAAGGACCTCGACCAAGCCGGGGAGCTTTGCAGGCGGGACCGTATCTTTCAGCGCTTGTGGGAACTCAACATCGAGCTCTTGCCACGGCGCGTCCTCAATCCAGCCGCCCGTCGCATCCGGGTGACAGTCGGCAAATGGAATGTAGGGCTTGATGTCGTAGATGGGCGTGCCGTCGCGCAGGTCGGCCCCCAGTATATGGATGATCGGGCCATCATCGGTGAGCTCAACACGGCTGAGCTTGACGCAGGTGAGCCCGATGGGATTAGGGCGAAACGGACTGCGTGTGGCAAACACGCCCACACGCTCGGCTCCACCCAGACGCGGCGGGCGCACGGTTTTCGACCATTTTGCGTTGGTGCCGGACCTGTCCTGCGTTTTGGCATCGGCGGCTATGTCCTTAGCCGTGCCGCCGGGCGTTCCGTTTTCGAAGCACCACAGCAGCCATAGGTGAGAGAAGGAGTCCAGACCCTCAACTGCAGCGTTGGAGGCAAATTCCGGCTCAAAGACGATGCGTCCCTGCAGATGGGGCGCCAAAAAGCTGTTGCGTGGGATGCCGAACTTCTGCGGCAGGTCGGTATGTATGTGTGCAATAGGTTCCATGCCGGTCATTGTACGGCATGGAGGCGTGGGGTGTTGCGCGCAATTCTTCGCCGCGGTCCCCGTCGCGCAACCAACGGTTGCTTGGAAGGGTGCCGGCCGCCGCGTATGCTTAAAGCAACAAACAGCAGAAAGGAGCCGTCATGGCCTTTGCAGAAAAGCTCATCGCCATCCGCCGCGACAACAATCTCACCCAAGAGCAACTCGCCGCCAAGCTCTTCGTCACACGCCAAGCCGTCAGCCGTTGGGAACGCGGCGAAGTCACGCCGGGCATCGACATGATGAAGCTCATTGCCGCCATAACCGGAGAACCGCTGTCCCACCTGCTCGAAATGCCCGAGCACTATTGCCAGAGCTGCGGCATGATACTCACGCCCGACGACTGCGGTACCGATGCTCACGGCGCAACGACCGATCATTACTGCAAGTGGTGCTACGACCACGGCAAGTACACCTACGAGACCACGATGGAGGCCATGATTGAGGATTGCGCCCCGCGCCTGGCACAAAACACCGGTATGTCGCTCGACGAAGCCGTCTCGCTCATGGGCGCCGTGCTGCCGCAATTGGAGCGCTGGCGCACCGTGCAGGAAAACGAGGAGCGCTACGGTGCCGAGGCGCGGGCGCGCTATGGCGACGAGGCCGTCGATGCAGCAAACGAGGCACTGCTGGACATGGACCCCGAGACATGGAACGACATGAAGGAACTTGAACGCGCTATTCTTGGCCAGCTCTCGATCGCCATGGGCGACGGCGAACCGGATGGAAGTGAGGCGCGCAAGCTTGTCGCAATGCACCGTCGATGGATTGGCCTTAACTGGGGACACGAACCCCAAGACGAAGCATACCTGGGCCTCGCCCACGGCTATCTTGCCGATCAGCGCTTTATCGACTACTACGACAAGCCCTGCGGCGCCGGCGCCACGGCGTTTCTGGTTCAGGCGATCGAGTCGTCATCGGCTCACGCATAGACCGCAGCGGCTTTGGGTATTTCAATCGAAACCTCAACCGATTGGAGACTTATGGCTACTGATCATGAACTCGCGCTCTACGTTATGACTGGCTGCCCGTATTGCATAAAGGTCAAGCGCTTCCTGGCCGATAACGGCGTGGCCATCCC
>CABSMN010000278.1 GCA_902478765.1 uncultured Collinsella sp. | reverse complement strand
CCACGGCGCTCACCAGGGCATTGCGCTCGAGGTTGGCAACTTCCCCTATGCCGATGTCGCCGATATCCTCGATCGCGCGGGTGACGGACCGGCGCTCGTCGTCGTGCTCGACCATGTGACCGACGATGGTAACTTTGGTGCGATCGTGCGCTCCGCCGAGGTCGTGGGCGCGTCGGGCGTCATCATTGCAAACAAGCGCGCCGCCGGTGTGACCGTGGGCAGCTACAAAACCTCTGCTGGTGCCGTCATGCACCTGCCCATCGCGCAGGTTCCCAATATCGCCCGAGCGCTTGACGACCTCAAGGCCGCCGGCTTTTGGGTGTGCGGTGCTTCCGAGCACGCCGAGGGCAGCTGCTGGGATGCTCCCTTCGAGGGCCGCGTGGCGCTCGTCATGGGCTCCGAGGGCGACGGCATCTCGCGCCTGGTGCTCGAGAAATGCGACTTTTTGACCAAGCTTCCCCAGCGCGGCATGACCGAGAGCCTCAATGTTGCCCAGGCAACGACGGCGCTGTGCTTTGAGTGGTTACGTCGCAACGCCGGCGAGCTCATGGGGGAGGAGTAGCGCATGTCCAAGAAGAACCGCGCCAAGTCCAAGGCCAAGCGCTTTGGCGAAGGCTCGGCCAAGCCGATTGTTTCGGCCGCGACCTATGGCGTGGGCGGCAATGCGTTTGCGCAGGCCATCGCCGATCCGGTCTCGACGGTGCACTCCAATAAGCCCGAGCTGCTGGTGGTCGACGGCTACAACGTGATTCACTGCACGCCGCGCTACGAAAAGCTCGTGTACGACCATTCCGACGATCCGTATTCCAGCGACGTCCACGACATGGCTCGTACTGCGCTCATCAACGATGTCGCGGCGTTTGCCCAGGGCCGTTACGAGGCCGTGATCGTGTTCGACGGCGCGGGCAACATCTCCAGCGAGCGCCCCAACCTACCGGCCCGCGGCGTGCGCATTGAGTTTTCGCCGACGGGCGTCTCTGCCGATACCGTGGTGCAGAAGCTCTGCATCGAGGCGCGCGAGGAAGGCCGCGCGTGCTCCGTGGTGTCGAGCGACGGCACGATCCAGGCCGTCGTCATGGGCAAGGGCGTTACGCGCATCTCGAGCCGCATGCTGGTGGACGAGATCAAGCAGATCGATAACGACGTTCACGAGGCAGAGGAAGCCCCGCAGATCAAGATGACTCTGGGCAGTCGCCTGAGCCCCGATGCCCTGGCCAAGCTCAAGGCGTTGCGCGGGAGGTAAGGGATTATCCATAGAGACCTGTTTCCCAATTGGCCGGCCCGTTGATTTGTAATCAATGGACTGTGGGTTGCCGTCGCCAAAACGAATAGTTTTTGGTTTTGGCGAACGGATAAAACTATTCGTTCTGGCGAATAGTTTTGAGATGTGGTCGGGTGAAGGGCCTGTTGCGCCTCGTCCGCAATTCCTTTATTCTTAACTGGCTTCGCGCGAAAGCGCCAAGTGTGCCAGTGTGGCGCAACGGTAGCGCAACTGATTTGTAATCAGTGGGTTGCGGGTTCGATTCCTGTCACTGGCTCCATGAGAGTTTCGGGCTCTGTCTCTATATGGGACAGGGTCCGTTTCTATTTATGTTGACATGTCAGCGGGTTTGACTTCCACCAGGCTTCAGGTTTGTCTTGATCTGTAACACGGGCGGGCTGAAAACCCTCCTTATAGTTACAGATCGAGACAATGCCAAGGGATGGTCGATAACATCTCGATCTGTAACACGAAGAGGCTGAAAACCGTTCGAGCTGTTACAGAATGAGACGTAAGCTGGGGTCTCTGCGTAATATCTCGATCTGTAACAGATAGGGGAGAAAATGTTCTCTAAATGTTACAGATCGAGACAAAGGCCGGACCGGTCCCAGTCATCCTGTTTGAGCGAGGATTTCCGGACATACGAGCGTGGAAAATCTCCCGCCTAGTGAATGAGCGTGGATAATCTGCCACTTTGGCCTTGGGGCACGCCAATAGTGGGAGATCATCCACGCTCGATTTCAAACGGGAGAAAATCCACGCTCGAATCTGCAACGGAAGCCCGATCTCGAGCTATACATAGGTGCAAATAAGCCGGTATCGAAGTTCGATCCTGAAGGTGTACTCCACTACACCAAAGTGTTACCTCGGGAAACGTCACCTCAGTATCCAAAACCACCGTCCTTCACATCCAAACTCAACAAAACCGCAGGTCACGGCTATATAGATACGCCCGGAACCGTGTATCTAGAGGTTTTCGTTGACAGCCCCCAAGGTTGCATCGTATTATCTTTTTCGTTCGCGGGGGCGGCGGTCCAAAAGACCAAAGAACCTGCGGATACTTGAACGATTGGGAGTTTGCCCGAGTGGTTAATGGGGACGGGCTGTAAACCCGTTGGCTCTGCCTACATAGGTTCGAATCCTATAGCTCCCACCCGTCAAGTGCCTGTATAGCTCAGTCGGTAGAGCACTTCGTTGGTAACGAAGAGGTCACCAGTTCAAGTCTGGTTGCAGGCTCCATCCGGCGGTGTAGCTCAGTTGGTTAGAGCACACGGTTCATACCCGTGGCGTCACTGGTTCG
>CABSMN010000277.1 GCA_902478765.1 uncultured Collinsella sp. | reverse complement strand
CGGCAGCGTCAGATGTGTATAAGAGACGGCTATGGACCTCATCCGCGGCCTTGTCGTCGATGCCCCCATCCGCATGGGCGACGTCGTTCTGGAAGACCTCCTCGGCACCAACATCGACCTCATCGCCAGCATGGACATCGACCCCGCCTAAGCAGCTAATTTAGAACGGGGCTCTTTTAGCTACTTTTACTGCTTGCCAGGTTAGCAATGCCAAGGAGTGTCCCGAAGTGCTGGCATAAAAGGAACGTCCCTATGTGCCGGGCTTGGGATACCATGGTGGCAGCCTAGCGAAAGGATGTTTCATGGCACATGTCGATGACCAGCGTGTGGCACGCGTGCTCGATGCGCTCGAGGCTCAGCACCCCGGCGCACAGCTGCTCGTAAACGACCCGTGGTCAATCTATTACCTGACCGGCTTTTATGCCGATATGTTCGAGCGTTTTTGCGGCGTGCTACTCGCGCGCGATTGCGAGCCCGTGATCATGGTCAACGCGCTGCATCAGCTGCCCGAGTATGATAATGCGCGCGTTGCCTACCACAACGATACCGACGTCGTGGCCGACGCCATCGCGAGTGAGATCGACCCAGCCAAGCCGCTTGGCATCGACACCGTCATGCGCTCCGGCTTTTTGATGCCGCTCATGGAGCGCCATGCTGCGAGCGAGTTTTTCCTGGGCGACTTTGCCGTCACCGCCGCGCGCACCCACAAGGATGCCGCCGAGCAGGAGCTCATGCGCGTGTCCTCAGCTGCTAACGACGCCGTGATGGCCGATGCCATCAAGCTCGTCCACGAGGGCGGGACGGAACGCGAAATCGCCGACCAGATGCTCGGCTTGTATCGCAAGCACGGCTGCGAGGGCTTCAGCTTTCCGCCCATCGTGAGCTTTGGCGCCAACGCCGGCGACCCGCACCACGAGCCCGACGACACCGTACTCAAGCGCGGCGATGTGGTGCTGTTCGACATTGGCGGACGCCGCTGCAACTACTGCTCGGACATGACGCGCACATTCTTTTGGGGCGAGCCAGATGAGGAGACGGCGCGCATCTACGATATCGTGCGCCGCGCCAACGAGGCCGCCGAGGCGCTCATCGCGCCGGGCGTGCGTATGTGCGATCTGGACCGTGCCGCACGCGACGTGATTGAGGATACGGGCTATGGGCAGTACTTTACGCATCGCCTGGGTCACTCGATCGGCCTGCAGGATCACGAGCCGGGCGACGTTTCCCTTGTCAACGAGCAGGTCGTAGAGCCGGGCATGACCTTCTCCATCGAGCCGGGCATCTACCTCCCCGGCCACACCGGCGTCCGCATCGAGGACCTGGCCCTGGTTACCGAGACCGGCGTCGAGATCCTCAACGCCTACCCCCACGACCCATTCCGCCTAGACTAGGCAATGCGGCAAAGGGACAGCCCCTTTGCCGCATCCCACCAATACCGAGCCACAAAAACGGCCTATCTACTACGTTTAACCCGCATGGGTCGACCATACCCGCGTTTTCGCAAAATCCGCAAGCCGTCTACCTGCGGTTTTCATTTCACAATTCTCGGTGTGGTCAGAGGTATTCGCTAAAACGTAGTAGATAGGCCCATTTCGTGGCAAGCGAGTCAATTCGGGGCACAAAGCAGCCAAAAAAAGCCCCGTCCCAAATTGACTAATTTTGAGTTGCGGTGATATACAGACTGTTTGATGCTTCTGGTTTGTAAAACGGTCCGTATTTCACCGCAACTGATGAGGGGATGGGTTAGCGGAGCAGGCCGGCTACTTCGCCGGCCAGGGTGATGGTGCCGGCGGCAACGAAAGCCTCGCCAGCGGCATCGAGAGCCGCGAGGGCCTCGGGTACGCTCGAGTACACGTCTGCGAGCTTATCGGCGTCCACAAGTGCGGCAAGCTCCTCTGCCGGCAGGGCGCGATCGGAATCGGTCTGGGTCACAACCACGCGCGGAAAGGCCGGGATCAGCACGTCAACGATGCCCGCCACGTCCTTGTCGGCTAGCGCGGCGCACAGCAGCGTGGGGCGATTCTCCACGCACGGGTCGATCTCGTCCAGCGCACTCACAAAGTTCTCGCAGCTCTGGGGGTTATGACAGGCGTCAATCAGTTTGAGCGGATCGGTCCCCAGCACGTCAAAACGACCCGGTGTGGGGCAACCCATAAGCGAAGCATCCAGCGCATCGTGGTCGAGCTCGCGGCCCAGATACCCCTCGCACAGCATGATCGCGCACGCTGCATTCTGCGGCTGATAGGCCGGCTTGACCATGCTCGACGTATAGATCGCACGCGGCGTGGTGCAGCTAAACTCAACCGTGTCGCCCACATGCGCCGGCACCTTCGTCGTGGCGTGGCTCACCACGAGCGGCACGACGCCGCACTCGCGGCAACGGGCATCCATCACGCGCTGAACGCTCGCCTCGTGCGTGCCCTCGCCCAAAACAACCAAGCGCCCAGGTTTGATAACCGCAGCCTTCTCACCCGCAATGGCCTCGAGCGTGTCGCCCAGAATGCGCGTGTGATCGAGCCCGCTGTCTCTTATACACATCTGACGCTGCCGACGAAGCTAGAAG
>CABSMN010000276.1 GCA_902478765.1 uncultured Collinsella sp. | reverse complement strand
CGGAGATGTGTATAAGAGACAGCGTGGGGTTGGCGGTAATGCCCGAAAGACCGTCGGAGCCGCCGCACTTAAGACCAATGACCAGCTCGGAGGCCGGAATGGGCTCGCGCTTGGACTGCTTTGCCAGGTCTGCCAGCTCGGCCAGAATCTTGTGGCCCTCGATCTGCTCGTCGGCAACGTCCTGGCAGGTGAGGAAGCGGACGCGCTCGTGATCGAAGTCGCCGAGCTCGTCGAGCACCTGCTGGTGTGTGCAGTTCTCGCAACCAAGCGACAGGAACAGCACACCGGCCGCATTAGGATGACGCGAGAGCGCCACCAGCAGACGACGCGTCTGGACATGGTCGGCGCCGGTCTGCGAGCAACCGAACGGATGCGGGAAGTAGTAGACGCCCTCCAGCGAGCCATCGACCAGATCCTGGGCCTGCTCGCACATGGCACGGGCGACTTCGTTGACACAGCCGACCGTGGGGATGATCCACAGCTCGTTGCGCGTCGCGGCACGACCGTCGGCGCGGCGGAACCCCATAAAGGTCTCGGGCTCAACCGACTCAACGACCGGATGCGTGGGGTTGTAGGTGTACTCGACCTCGCCCGAAAGGTTGGTCTTCACATTGTGCGTGTGGAGCCACTGACCGGGCTGGACATCGCCCGTCACGTGTCCGATAGGAAGGCCGTACTTAATGACGTCCTCGCCGGCGGCAATCGAGCGCACCGCCATCTTGTGGCCTTGCGGAATATCCTCCGCGGCCACGACCTCGCCCACCCCGGGAACCGCGACGGCGGTGCCCTTGGCAAGCGGCGACAGCGCGACGATCACGTTGTCGGCCGGATTGATCTGGATAGTGTTCATTGCAAATGGTCCTAACCCTACAGGTTGAGCAGAAGTCGAGACGCGGGCACGCCGTCCCGCGCCCGCGTCTGCGCCGGAAATTTACGCCTGAGCGTTGGCGAAGGCCTGCTTGGCACCCTCGGTGCGCACGACGGCGAGCGCACTGACGACAAACTCCTCAAGACCGGCGATCTGCGTAAGGTCCTCGCCCCACATCTGCTCGTTGGTGAGCACGTCGTGCACCAGCTGGGCATCGTCGGCACCGGCGTGGGCGGCGTAGAAATCGAGTACGAAGGCGTCGTCCTGAGCGGTGTACTCGGTGCCGTCGGAGCGACGCAGGTGCAGGCCGTCGCCCTCGCGGGACACGAGCTCCTGCGTGTAGAAGGAGATGAGCGTAGCGAGGCTCGTCGCCAGGCACTTGGGCAGGTCGCCGGTCTCGGCAACGTAGTCCTTGAGCGTGGGCAGGTCGCGAGCGCGCCACTTAGCCGTGGAGTTGAGGCAGATGGAGAGCAGCGCATGATCAATAAACGGGTTGTCGAAGCGGTTTTCGACGGCGGCGGCAAAGGCCTTGCAGTCCTCGACATCCAAGTCGGCGGCAAGCGTCGGAATGACCTCGTCGTAGAGCATGGTGTTCATGAAGCCGCGAATGGTCTCGTCATGCATGCAGTCGCGCACGATATCAAAGCCGGCAACCCAGGAACCCGGAACGAAGGCGGTATGGGCACCGTTGAGGATGCGGACCTTGCGCTTTTTGTACGGGGTGACGTCGGGAGTCACAAAGACACCCGGAAGACCAGCCTTCACAAAGGGAAGCTTCTCGGCAAGCGACTCGTCGCCCTGGATGCCCCACATCTGGAAGGGCTCGCGCACGGCCAGGAAGGGATCCTCGTAGCCCAGACGCTCAGCCACCGCGGCGGCCTCCTTAGGATCGCGGATGCGGCCGGGGACGATGGTGTCGACGAGCGTGGTGCAGACGGTGCAGTCGTTAGCCATCCACTGCGCAAACTCGTCCTCCCAGCCCCAGTCGCTCACATACTGGTTCATGATGCGCAGCAACTCCTCGCCGTTGTGATCGATGAGCTCGCAGGCGAGCACGATAACGCCCGGCTTACCGGCAGCCCAGCGGGTGTGGAGCACCTGGGCAAGCTTGGCAGGGAAGCTCGCGGGCGGCATGTCGTCGGCCTTGCAGGACGGGTCATAGGCGATACCGGCCTCGGTGGTGTTGGAGACGATGATCTCCAGGTCGTCAGAGACGGCGACCTCCATCATGGCGCGGTAGTCGTCCTCGCGGTACGGGTTGATGCAGCGGCTGCAAGCGCTAATCACGCGGGACTCGTCGACCGTGTTGCCGTCCTCCTTGCCGCGCACCAGCACGGTGTACAGATCGTCCTGGGCATTGATACCGTCGGCAAAGCCAAAGGCACCGCTGATGGGCTGCACCATGACGACCTTGCCGTTCCAGCCGGTGGCCTCGTTGCCCATGTCAAAGAAGCGGTCGACGAAAGCGCGTAGGAAGTTGCCCTCGCCAAACTGCAGAACCTTCTCGGGAGCATCCTTGGGCAGCAAATAGCCCTTGTAGCCGATCTTCTCGAGCGCATCGTAGCTGATGTTCTCCATCTATGTGTCTCCTTAGATGTTTGTTAGCGTGCAAGCAAAACGGGGCTCCGCGTGTGGCAACGGCGCCCAGGGTTCGATGTGATTCGATGCGGGCTTAGGCCTCGTCGCTGGCTCTTATA
>CABSMN010000275.1 GCA_902478765.1 uncultured Collinsella sp. | reverse complement strand
GCGTCACGCAGATCATGGTGATGTCCTCCTGCGCGAGCTCAATCATAACGTCCAGGACTTCCTGGACCATCTCGGGGTCGAGCGCCGAGGTCGGCTCGTCAAACAGGATGATGGGCTGCTTGGTGCACAGGGCACGGGCGATGGCGATACGCTGCTGCTGACCGCCCGAGAGGTTCTGCGGATACTCGCCGGCCTTATGCGCCATGCCAACGCGCTTGAGCGCGGCGATGGCGATCTCGGTCGCCTCCTCCTTGCTCTTCTTTTGTAGCTTGATGGGCGCGAGCGTCAGGTTGCCCAGCACCGTCATGTTGGGATACAGGTTGAACTGCTGAAACACCATGGAACTATACTTGCGAGCCATCTCCAGGTGATTCTTTTTGGTAAGCGGCGTACCGTCGATGATGACCTCGCCCGACGTGGGCTCCTCCAGATAATCGACGCAACGGATGAGCGTCGACTTACCCGAGCCGGAAGGCCCGATCATTACGAGCTTCTCGCCGCGCTTGACGGTGAGGTTGATATCTTTGAGCACATGCAGGTCGCCAAAGTACTTGTTGAGATGCTTGATCTCGATCATGTCTGCCATGAATGTCCCTTCCCTGCGTTTACACGAGTTGAACTATTGTACGGAAAGAACCACGTTTCCGCAGCCCACACTACATTCCCGTAAAGAACCCGCAACCTTCCGCCCACTCATTTAAGTCTGTCCCCAATGAGCGCTCAACCGCCCTTGTTGAGCATAAGTCAGCGAAAACCCGTACACGCGAGCAAGGTGACGTGAAATGAAAGGGCGCAGACCTTATGGTCGCGCCCTTGAAATTGAACGTCAGATTGCCGCGTGTACGGGTTTGCAGCGTCGAGCCGTTACGCGGTTTGGTAAAACCGCATAACAAATTACGCGAGTTTGGCTCCGACGATCTTGGCCGCGGCCGGCTTATCGAAGTTGCCGCCGGTGGCCTTGCCGAGTGCTCCCATGACCTGGCCCATCTGCTTCTTGGACGTGGCGCCCAGCTCGGCGATAACCTGCTCGATCAGGGCCTCGAGCTCCTCGCCCGAAACCTGCGCGGGCAGCAGACTCTCCAGAATCTTGACCTGCTCGGTCAGATTGTCGGTACGCTCCTGGTCGGTACCGGCCTTGATGGACATCTCCAGCGTCTCGCTCGTCTGCTTAATCAGACGTTTGATCATGCTGTTGACGTCTTCCTCGGTCACATCGCGGCGCTCGTTGACCTCGATATTCTTCACCTCGGCCTTGACCTGGCGAATGATAGAAAGGCGAACCTTGTCCTTGGCCTTCATGGCCGCAATCATTTCCTTCTGCAGCTCTTCGTTGGTCATCTGCAAATCCTCCTCAATAGTGCGGGCGGCACTCGCACGAGCGCCGCCCCATGATTACTTAGTCGTCGACGAATCGTCGGTCGAACTCTTGGTGACGCCCTTCAGGCTGACGTTGTACGGCACATCCTTGGGCATGGGGTTGACGGTGATGTCGGCATCTTTTTTGTACTGCTCCAGCCAATCGCTGTACGCGGCGCTTGCCGCCTGCGTCTTCACCACGTTGGAGACGTACTTCTTGATGTCCTTGGGCACCTGTTTAATGTCATCGACCTGGCTATCGACATGGAAGTAGTCGGTGCACTTGATGATGTGGTAACCATACGTCGACTCGACGACGTCGCTCACGTCGCCCTTGTTAAGGCCTTCGAGCGCCGCCTGATAGCTGTCGACGAAGGTGGTGAGCTTGTCCCAGCCCACATCGCCCTTCTTATCCTTGGAGCCGGTATCGTCGGAGTACTGCTTTACGGCGTCCTCAAAGCTCAGCTCGCCGGAGTTGATCTTGTCCAGGCACTCCTGCGCCTTGGCCTTGGCGGCGGCCTTGTCCTCGTCGGAAGCGTCAGAATCGACCTTGATCAGGATATTCGACGAACGACGGGCGTCATTGTATTTGGACAGGTTCTCATTGATGTAATCGACAATCTCGCTGTCCTTGGGCTTGCTGGTGGGTGCCACGGCATCCTTGAGCTTCTGCTGCGCCAGGCTCTCCTTGAGCGAATCCTTGTAGGTGTCCTCGGTGTAGCCGTAGGTCTTAAGGGTCTTCTTGAAAGCCTTAGCGCCGCCGGCACTCTTGCAGGCGTCCTTCCAGGCCTTCTCTACCTCCTCGTCCGAGACGGTCACGCCGTTTTCCTTCTGCGCTTGCTGAAGCAGAATCTGCTGCGTGTAGGAGTCGATGAGCTGCTTGCGGTACTTCTTGGGCGTGAGGTCGTTGTCGACCAGGTACTGTGCCCAGTCCTCGTCCTTGGTGTAGCCGTAGGACGTGCGCATGCTCATAATCTGCTTGGTCACGGTGTCCTCGGTGAGGTTGGTTCCGTTGATGGTGGCAGCCACGCCGCCGGTGAGCTTGTAGCCCGAGCCGGTGTCCTCGGCTTGCGACATCAGGCCGGAGCACGCCATGGCCGAGACGGAAAGCAGCATCGCCAGCACGCCAATGACCACCAGGACGATCTTGACGGTCTTGGAAACGTAGGTCTTGCGCTGCTTCTTGCGAGAGCTGGAGGCGGCGCGAGCCTGCTGCTCGGGGGTCGGCGCGACCTCGGGGTTCTTTTTCTTGTTTGC
>CABSMN010000274.1 GCA_902478765.1 uncultured Collinsella sp. | reverse complement strand
GGGTCAGCCCGTGGGAGGCCAGGGCGCCGCTGACCGGTGGACGGCACCGAGCCGTCATCGAGATTGAAGAAGGGGGAGGCCTCGCGGCCTCCCCCTTTTTTGCGTTTACGGGCTTTTGTCTCACATAGTAGCTGTGTTTTATAACCCTCGTTTGTCGCATCTTCTGTGAACGGGCTACAATAACTTAGTCTGTGCGATATGGAGGTGAACATGGCTGAAGCTGGTATCGGCGTTGATATCGTCGAGATTTCCCGCATGAAATCAATCCTTGAAAAGACGCCGTCGTTTGCTTGGCGTGTGTTTACCGAAGAAGAGTGCGCATATTGCGACGCTTCATCGCGTCCTGCGGCGCACTATGCGAGCCGTTTTGCTTCTCGTGAAGCGGTTCTCAAGGCTCTTGGTACGGGTTTTAGTCAGGGCGTCGGCCGCAAAGATGTCTCGGTAACGCGCGATAAGCTTGGAAAGCCTAAAGCTGTGCTTTCGGGTCGAGCGCTCGAGATTGCTCAAGAGTTGGGTGTCGTTGAAGTTGCGCTTTCCATTACCTTGACGGGTGATTTGGCCGTAGCCAACGCCATTGCGATCACCGAGGATGCTCGACCTAAGCCTAAGGAAGAAAAGGTGGGCACCAAGGAACGCGTTGCACAAACTTATAAAGAGGCTCGCTCGGTTTTAGATGAGCTTGAGCAACTGCAAAATTCAGCTTTGGCGGAGCACCAGGGCGATGCTTCGCAAGATACGCTAGGAGCATAGATGAAACCGGTTTTGAGTACCGAGGAAGTCGTTCGCCTCGAGGATATTATCGAACGCGAAGGAACTTCGAAGGCCGAGCTTATGGAACTGGCGGGTGAGTTTGCTGCTAGTGAAATTCTAAAACTCAATCCTGATCGCGTCCTTGTTCTGGTCGGTTTTGGCAACAACGGTGGCGACGGCTGGGTCGCGGCTGATATTTTGAGTCATAAGGGCGTTGACGTGGATATCGTGTCTCCGGTTGAGCCGGATGAGATTCCTGCCGCTCTGGCTCGCCATGTTGCCCGCCGTACCGCCGGTCGTGACGTGCATGTGTGTGTCGGTCCCTCGCGAGATGAGCTTGAGGTTTTGATTGATAAGGCCGACGTTGTTGTTGACGCTATTTTTGGTACCGGTTTCCACGGTGACCTGCGTGCACCGTTCTCCATCTGGATTCCGACAGTTAACGACTGCGCCGACCATGTGGTGTCCATCGATGTTCCTTCGGGTCTGAATGCCGAAACCGGTGTTGTCGACGATGATTGCATCCGTGCCGAGTGTACGGTCACGATGATCACGCCCAAGATTGGCCTCTACAGCGCTGATGGCCCAGAGTACGCCGGTGATCTGGTTTGCGGTGGCCTCTATGATCGCCTTGATGAGGTCATCGATGATGTCGACCATGCCGCCGAGATTGTCGAGCCCGGTGACCTGGTGGATTTCTTTGCTCCGCTGCCCACGAATATCGATAAGTATTCTCGCGGTTCCGTCCTTATTGTTGCCGGCTCGGCGCAGTATCCTGGCGCTGCTATTATGGCCGCCAAGTCTGCTGCCCGCGCGGGTGCCGGCTATGTGGCTGTCGCGACGCCCGATGCGTGTGCCAATCTTATTCGTATGGCACTTCCCTCGATTCCGGTTTTTGCTATTCCGTCCGATTCCCGCGGCTCTTTTGGTGCCGCTGCTCGTATGACCGTGTGCGAGATTGCAAAGAAGTACAGCTGCGTACTGTGCGGTCCCGGCATGACGACGTCTGCCGGTGCCATGCAGGTGGTTTCGGGCTTGTTGGAGCTTGATGTGCCGCTGATCCTTGATGCCGATGCGCTCAACTGCCTTTCTAAGATTGCTATCGACGGTATCGATAGCAACCCTGAGATGTATCGCCGTGAGCAGCCACTCGTCATGACGCCGCACTATCGCGAGCTTTCGCGCTTGGTTGCCGGTGACGAGGTTAACGATCTGGGGACTGCAATCGCGGCCGCGCAGAAGGTTGTCTGGGCTGCCGGCTCCGACAATCTCGTGGTTATTGCCAAGGGGCCGACGACGGCTATCTGTGGCGTTGAGCGCGTGCTTTTGCCGCTCTCGGGTCCGGCGTCGTTGGCGACTGCCGGTTCGGGCGATGTTCTTGCGGGCATTTTGGCTGGCACACTGGCTACCATGCGTGATGAGATGGATCGCTGGGAGCTGCTGTATTCGTATGCCGTTGCGCTTCACAGTTACGCGGGTTTTGCCGCGGCGACGGAGTACGGTGAGAAGAGTGTTATTGCGACCGATCTGATCGACTTGATCGGTCCTGCCATGGAATTGGCGGCAAAGGATGCACTCGATGATCTAGGAATCATGGACGAAGGGTCGGATGACTAATCATGAATAAAGCCGATTTAACGCGCTGGTCCTGGGTTGAGATTGACCGAGGGGCGCTTCGCCGCAACACGAGGGCTTACAAGAATCTGCTCGATCCACGTCAGCGACTGTGCTGCGTAGTCAAGGCCGATGCCTATGGCCATGGTGCCGTCGAGTGCGCCAAAATCATGTATTCGGCCGGTGCCGACATGTTTGCCGTGGCGACGGTTAGTGAAGGCGTTGAGCTTCGACAGGGCGGGATCACGAAACCCATCCT
>CABSMN010000273.1 GCA_902478765.1 uncultured Collinsella sp. | reverse complement strand
ACGTGCGCGATGGACCAGCAGATCTTGGTGCATACCTCGCGCAGGGTGTAGAGCGGGCCCATGAAGAGTTCGACGTCGGACGCGAAGCTCGTGGCGACGACGGGCATGTGCTCGTTGGGCTCGTAGCCGCACGCCCAAGGGTCGGTCTTCTTAGCGGGGGCCTTGGCGCCGAGGCAGGACCTCAGCGCGAACGCGAGGCCGGTGAGGACCACGAGCGCGATGGCGATCGCGGGGGTGGAGGTGGCGGCACCGGAAATCTCGTTCACGAGAGACACGCCCGAGGTGGCTGTGACGGCGGAGCCGGCAAGCACGCTCTGGGCGACGTCGCCCAGAACCGGGGCGATGACCGGGGAGCCGATTCCCAGTACCACGCAGATGGCCGCGAGGAGCATCTGCGAGAACAACATCGGAGCCGGGGACTCCTTGGCGTTCGCGGCCTCCTGGGAACGAGGGCTGCTCGCGAACGAGACGCCGTAGGCCTTCACGAAGCACGTGACGGCCAGGGCACCGGTGATGGCGAGGGCGGCCGCGGAGGCGACGGCGAACACCATGACGACCGGGTCGGAGAGCGTCGAGATGTTGAACAGGGACTGGTAGGTGAACCACTCGGAAACGAAGCCGTTGAGCGGCGGGATGGCCGAGATGGCAAGGGCACCGATGAGGAAGCAGACGGCCGTGACCGGCATGCGGCGGAACAGACCGCCCATCTTCTCCATGTTGCGCGTACCCGTGGCATAGAGCAGGGAGCCCGCGCCGAGGAACAGCTCGCCCTTGAACATGGCGTGGTTGAGCGTGTGGTAGAGGGCGGCCATGAGCGCGATCGTCGCGATGACGTCGTTGCCCAGGGCGTGCGCCGTCATGGACGCGCCGACACCGAGCAAGATGATGCCGATGTTCTCGACGGAGTGATAGGCAAGCAGGCGCTTGATGTCGTGCTCGTGGAGGGCGTAGACGACACCCAGGACCGACGAGATGGATCCGAAGACCAGGACCATGAGGCCCCACCAGAGCTGGACGCCCGAACCCGCGAGCAGGTCGAGACCGACCTTGAGGATTCCCAGGATGCCGATCTTGATCATGCCGCCGGACATGAGGGCGGACACGTTGGACGGCGCCTCGGGGTGCGCCTGGGGCAGCCAGGAGTGCAGCGGGATGATACCGGCCTTCGCGCCAAATCCGAAGAACGCGAGGACGAAGCACGCGGAGGAGACGGCGGGTCCAAAGTCATGCGTACGGAAATCACTGAAGCTGAAGGAACCGCCCACGCCGTTAGTCATGAGCAGGAAGCTCGCCATGATGAGAACGAAGCCCACGTGCGCGATGACGAAGTAGAGCCAACCGCCCCTAATGGAGTTCTTGTTCTCCTCGATAACGACAAGGAAGTAGCTCGTAAGGGACATGAGCTCAAAGGCGACCAGGAACCAGAACACGTTGTCGGCGGTGATGACGAGCATCATCGAGGCGACGAAGGTGTTCATAAAGAAGCCGGCGCGCCCGACCTTGCCCGGGTACTCGTCGAAGTAGGACAGACCGTAGATGAAGCCCGCAAAGGCGAGAATCGAGATGAGGACCACGATCAGGCCCGCAAGGCCGTTGAGCAAGAGCTCGAGACGGGCGAACGGGAAGAAGAAGACCGTGTTGAGGGACGAAACGTCGCCAAGCACGGCCTCGAGGCCCGCGATGAACGACAGCACGGCCGCGACGGCGCCGATCAGGCAGCCGGCGGTCTTGGCGGCGTTGTCGGCCTTAATCAGCAGAACCGAGGCGAGCGCACCGATGCACGAGACGGCAAGCGATGCGATAAACAGCGTCATGCTATCCATTGTTTACGCTCCCTTCTGCTTTCTCGGACAGACCCTGGGCCACAGCGGTAACGTCGACGACCGGACCGTTTTCGATCGAGCGCAGGCGCTTGGCCTCGTCGAGCTCGCGATCGGCCGCGCCGCCCATGACGGTCAGCGCCTTGGTGGGGCACGCCGCCACACAATGCGGACCGTCCGGATCGAAGGCGCACAGGTCGCACTTAACAGCGCAGGTGTACTGGCCGGGAGCCCACGTAAGCAGGCTGCTCAGGGACTTAGGATACGAAGGCGTCGGGTCGCACATGCCTGCGACACCGGCGATAGACGTGCCATCGGGATGGATGGCTCCGAAGGGGCACGCGATGGCGCACAGCCTGCACCCGATGCACTCCTGCTCCTTGACGTAGATGCGATCGCCATCGTGCTCGATGGCATTCACCGGGCAGACCTCGGCGCAGGGGGCACCCTCGCAATGGTGGCAGGCAAGGGCGGCCGAAATACCGCCGGTCTTAACGAGCGCCAGGCGCGGCGTATCCTGAAGACCCTGCATCCGGTGGGCGTCGGCACAGGCGGACTGGCATGTTCCGCAGCCGATGCACCTCTCCGGGTTGATGTCGATGAAGCGGTTCATCCCCACTTCCTTTCAAAATAACGGGCCGGGCTCCCGAACGTACGGGACGCCCGGCCCAAAAAGCCAACGAGAACGGGACTACACGATTTGATTCACGTGCGTCTCGTCGTCGAACTTGGCGGCGCCAGGCTCAACGTCCTGGGGAGCGGCGGCGTCCACCAGAGCCTGCTTGAGCTCGGTATACTGACGCTCGACCTCGCCCTCGGC
>CABSMN010000272.1 GCA_902478765.1 uncultured Collinsella sp. | reverse complement strand
ACGACAAGCGCATCGAGGGCATCTCGGATATGCGCGATGAGTCCAACCAGAAGGGCATCCGTCTGGTCATCGAGCTCAAGAAGGGCGTCATTCCGCAGGTCGTGCTCAACAACCTGTATAAGTACACCTCGCTGCAGACGACCTTCGGCGCCAACAACCTGGCGCTCGTCAACGGCGTTCCCAAATGCCTGAGCCTGCGCGAGATGCTGCAGCACTACATTGACCACCAGGTCGACGTCGTTACCCGCCGCACCCGCTTCGACCTTAAGAAGGCCCAGGCGCGTGCCCATATCCTCGAGGGCTACCTGATGGCCCTTGACCATATCGACGAGGTCATTAGCATCATCCGCTCCTCGCAGACCGACTCCGAGGCCAGCAGCCGCCTGATCGAGCGCTTTGGCTTTACGCCCGAGCAGACCACGGCCATCCTCGAGATGAAGCTGCGCCGCCTGACCGGCCTGGAGCGCGACAAGATCCAAGAAGAGTTGGACGGCCTGCGCCGCGCCATCGCCTACTACGAGGACCTGCTGGCGCATGAGGAGAAGATCCTGGGCGTCATCAAGGAAGAGATGCGCGAGATCTCCAAGAAGTTTGGCGACAAGCGCCGCACCGAGATCAGCCAGGTTGAGAAGGACCTGGATGTCGAGGACCTCATCGCCGACGAGGACATGGTCGTGACCATCACCCACACCGGCTACGTTAAGCGTATCCCGGTGGCTGCCTACCGTGCCCAGAAGCGCGGAGGCAAGGGTGTGTCGGGCGTCAACCTCAAAGAGGACGATGTTATCGACGAGATGTTTATCGCGTCCACGCACGAGTACGTGCTGTTCTTCTCGAGCAAGGGCAAGGTCTATCGCCTGAAGGTGCACGAGCTGCCGGTGGGTACGCGCCAGGCGCGCGGTACCGCGATCGTCAACCTGCTGCCCTTTGAGGACGGCGAGAAGATCGCGAGCGTCATCAGCTGCCGCGAGTTCCCGGCCGACGAGTACCTGATGTTTGCCACTAAGAGCGGCATGGTCAAGAAGACCGTGATGAGCGCATATGACCGCAGCCGTCGCGACGGCCTGATCGCTATCAACCTGCGTGACGACGACGCGCTGCTGAACGTGCGCCGCGTGCGCGAGGGCGACAAGATTATCCTGGCCACCACCGCGGGCAAGGCGATCATGTTCTCCGAGGAGCAGGTACGCGCTACCGGTCGCGATACCAGCGGCGTTCGCGGCATTAGCATGAAGGACGGCGTGAGCGTTCTGGGCATGGAAGTCACTAACGGCAACGGCGATCTGTTCGTCATCACCGAGCGCGGCTACGGCAAGCGCACGCCGGTTGCGGACTACCCGGAGCAGAATCGCGGCGGCCAGGGCGTCTACACCATCCAAATGACCGAGCGTAAGGGTAACCTCGCGGCCATGAAGACAGTGGGCCCGCAGCACGAGCTATTCATCGTGACGGAGGGTGCGACGGTCATTCGCGTCAAGACCGACGAGATCAGCCAGACTGGCCGCGCTACCCAGGGCGTCAAGATGATGACCGTCGACGACAACGACCGCATCTGCGCCGTAGCCCGCATGACGGCCGCCAAAGAGAGGCCCGAAGGCGAAGCCACAGAAAACGGCTCTGCTTCCGAAGAAACCCCTGTCGATCTAGGCGACGGCAACGACATGCCAGAAGATCTCCTAGACGAGTAAGAGGCCCTGGCTGGTAGAAAATATCAGACCCCAAATATCGGCGGTCGGCGCACTGCGCGCCGACCGCTTTTTTGAAAACCTTGGGACCCCATGGTCGCTGGGCTGGCGAGATGGTTTTGGTTTGTCGCGAGTTCCGCACGCAAAGAAGGCCACTTAATGTGGCCTTCGTCTTGCGCAGGACTGCCCGAGCAGCAAACCAAAACCATCTCGCCAGCCCAGCGACCATCCCTCCTAAAGATTTTCAAAAAAGTTGTTGACGCGCGCGTAACGACTCGTCTAATATATCCCTTGCGCGATGGACCTGTAGCTCAGTTGGTTAGAGCGTCCGGCTGATAACCGGGAGGTCACAAGTTCGAATCTTGTCAGGTCCACCACTTTCTTTCGCAATAAACACCCCAGCGAGAGCCGAGTCGCCGCTGGGGTGTTTATTACTGTCTCCGTGGGGGTTTAGCTCAGCTGGGAGAGCGCGGGCTTTGCAAGCCTGAGGTCAGGGGTTCGATCCCCCTAACCTCCACCATGATGGACCTGTAGCTCAGTTGGTTAGAGCGTCCGGCTGATAACCGGGAGGTCACAAGTTCGAATCTTGTCAGGTCCACCATCAAAACTGTGAAGAGCCCTGGGGCATTGCCTCGGGGCTTTTTTCTTGTTTGCGATAAATCTCATTTTGGTTTTGTGTGCTGTGCGAAAGATTGGGTAGTATAGCTATTCAATGCGGTGGAGCTGCCGCGTGTTAACCGCTACGTACCGGAGGTGTTCCATGGTTCGTGTCGACATAGAGACCATCGTCATGGCCGCCGGTCCCGTGCCATCGCTTATCGTGCTTCGCGAGCGCTGCGGCAAATCGGACTCGCCCGCGCCGCTGCGTTCCCTTTCCATTCAGACTGGTTCGTTTGAAGCCGCTGCCATCAGCCGCGGCATCGATAGCGGCCGCGCCGAGCGCCCGATTACCCATG
>CABSMN010000271.1 GCA_902478765.1 uncultured Collinsella sp. | reverse complement strand
CAGATGTGTATAAGAGACAGATATGGAAGGCATAGTTGGCGGTGCAGGTGCCGTCGGCGCGATGATGCCACTCGACCAAGGCATCGGGCATGGTCACGCCGCGATCGGCCGTCGCGTAGTCCACGATGGTCGTCGTGCCGCCGCAGGCAGCCGCGCGCGTGCCGGTCTCAAAGCTATCGGCTGTCCAATCCATGCCGGTCCAGCACTGCATGTGCGTGTGGCCGTCGATAAAGCCGGGAAACACCCAACAGTCGGTGGCGTCCTCGACGGTATCGCCCTCGCCCGGCTCGATTGCCGCGGCAATCCGCACAATCTTGTCGCCCTCCATGGCAAGATCGGCGCGGCGAAGCCCCTGGGGCGTCACGAGTGCGCCGTTTTTGATGATGATCATAATTGCTCCTTATTGATTGATGCAGTTGGCCACGCGATCAAAATACGAGCAGGCGGCGATATGCTCCGTTATGCGTCGCTGTCCCTTGACGGTATCGACGTCCCACAGCTCGTAGGCACGCGCCTCGACCAGCACCACGTCGGTACGGTCCTTGAGGATCGAACCGCCGCCGTCCTTACCCTCAAGACACATAAGTGCATCGAACAGTTCCGCCGGAAAGAGCACCGGGCTCGAAGGCTCACCGTTGCACGCAAGACGCACCGGATGCTTGCGGCCACGCTCGTCAAATGCACGAACCATAGCCTCAAAAGAATCCGAACTCACGAGCGGCTGGTCGCCCGGCAAAAAGAGGCAACCTTTCCAGTTGCGTTCGACTCCCCACGAAAGGCCCGCACGGACGCTTTCGCTGCGCAGCTCGCCATCGTGCAGCACGCACGGGCAATGCTTGTCATCACAAATCTGAGCGACCTCGGGCCAACGCGTCGAAACCACAACGTCAAAGCCCCGGGGAACCGAATCAATGGTCCGGGCAATCAGCGGCTCGCCATAGATATCGGCGAGCATCTTGTTAGAGCCAAATCGCTTGCCCTCGCCCGAAGCCATAATGACGCAACCAAGTTTCATGGCGATACCTCCCCTGAAACCATCGTACCCATAACTCGCGTCGCGGGGCATCTACATCGAAAGCGCTTATCCCGCACGCCCACGATGCAAAAAGGGGCACCCCGCCGGTTGGCAGAGCGCCCCCTTTACATGGCTTACCTCAACCCAGCTTTAGGCCTGGAACCAACGGGCGGTGTTGCGCTCGTCGAGGGCCTTGAGGGTAGCGGCGGGATCGGCAACCTTCTGCAGGAACATCATGGCTGCGATGGCGTACGGCTTGTAGCTGGCCTCCTTGTACATGCCCACGCGGTGCATGTCGAAGACGTCGGCGTTGACCTCGCCGTGCTCGCAGGAGACACCGGAGATGTCGGCGGGCAGCGGATGCATAAAGATGGTGTCCTGGCCGTTGGCGGTCTTCTCCATGAGCTCGGTCGTGGAGCACCAGTCCTGATGGGTGGCGTTCTGGGCGAGCAGCTCCTTCTCGAGCGCAGCGATGCCGGCGTCGTCGCCCTCGGCGTACAGGTTGGTGCGCTTCTCCATGGCGGCAAACGGAGCCCAGCTCTTGGGGATCACGATGTCGGCGCCCTCGAAGGCCTCGGCCATGGTGTTGACCTGCTTAAAGGTGGTGCCGGACTCGGCGGCATAGCCCTTGGCGCGCTCGACGACCTCGGGCATGAGGTCGTAGCCCTCGGGGTGGGCCAGGGTGACGTCCATGCCAAAACGGGGCAGCAGGCTGATCAGCGACTGCGGGCAGGACAGCGGCTTGCCGTAAGAAGGCGAATAGGCCCAGGTGACGGCAACCTTTTTGCCCTTGAGGTTCTCAAGACCGCCAAACTCGTTGATGAGGTAGAGCATGTCGGCAGAGGACTGCGTGGGGTGATCGGAGTCGGACTGCAGGGAGATGAGCGTGGGACGGTGATCCAGAACGCCGTCCTCGTAGGCCTGCTGGACAGACTCGGAGACCTCGGCCATGTAGGCGTCGCCCTTGCCGATGTACATGTCGTCGCGGATGCCGATGACGTCGGCCATGAAGGAGATCATGGTAGCGGTCTCGCGGACGGTCTCGCCGTGAGCGATCTGGGACTTCTTCTCGTCCAGGTCCTGCAGCTCAAGACCGAGCAGGTTGGCTGCCTTAGAGAAGGAGAAGCGCGTACGGGTGGAGTTGTCACGGAACAGGGAGACGGCCAGACCCGAATCGAAGATCTTGGACGAAACGTTGTTCTCGCGCAGCTCGCGCAGGGCGTCGGCGACGATGTAGAGCGCCTTGAGCTCATCGGTGGTCTTATCCCAGGTGTGCAGGAAGTCGCTGCCGTACATGCCCTTAAAATCGAGGCCGTTCAGCTGCTCGACGAGCTCGGTAAGCTTGGCGTCCATGTAAATATCCTTTCCAAAGATGAAACGATTGCAATGAGTAGATGTGCTCCGGCATGCGCGTGTGGCTAGAACATGCAGAGCACTATGACGAGGACCCGCTACCGTCGAGGAAGCATGGGAGATAACGACCGCGGGCCCCAAGTCAACAGGGGGTGCCGGGGACACGAGCTGTCCCCGGCTCAACAAGATCGAGGAATGGGACTAATCGATCTTGTTGTTGGTCAGACCGGCGCGGAACACGGTCTGTCTCTTATACACATCTCCGAGCCCACGAGACTACGCTGCATCTCG
>CABSMN010000270.1 GCA_902478765.1 uncultured Collinsella sp. | reverse complement strand
GATGCAGCGTAGTCTCGTGGGCTCGGAGATGTGTATAAGAGACAGGCCATGGGTGGGTCCTTTCGAGGCGAAGACGGGTGGGCGAAGTGTTGCGGTCCGGATGGACGTTCGGTTTGATTAGAGGAACATCATGAACAGCTTGGCCATGACAAAGCTGATGAGTCCGCAGGCGGGGAAGGTGAAGAACCAGGTGAACATCATGTCCTTGACGACTCCGAAGTTGATGGCCGAGAGGCGCTTGACGGCACCGACGCCCATGATGGCGCAGGTCTTGATGTGTGTGGAGGACACGGGGATGCCGGTAAGGGTGGCAAGCAGCAGGTTCGCGGCGCCCGCGAGGTCGGCGGAGAAGCCCTGATACTTCTCGAGCTTAACCATGCTCTGGCCGACGGACTTGATGATGCGCTCACCGCCCACGCTGGTACCGATACCCATAGTGGCCGAGCACAGCAGCATAATCCAGATGGGGATGCCGGCATCGCCGACGCTCGTCTGGCCGCTGGCAAAGGCCACGCCTAAAAAGAGCACGCCGATGAACTTCTGTCCATCCTGCGCGCCGTGCATAAAGCTCATGGCCGCAGCGCTCGCGATCTGAGCGTATTTAAAGAAGACATTGGCACGTCGCCTGTTGGCGGCGGCGAAAAGAATCGAGACGAGCTTGCACAGGACCCAGCCCATGACAAAGCCCAGACCGATGGAGAGCGCCAGGCCGTAGATGACCTTCATCCACTCGTGGACATTGACGCTGCTCGCACCGCCGAGGGCGATGGCGGCACCGGTCAGGCCGGCGATAAGGCTGTGGCTTTGCGAGGTGGGGATGCCAAAACGCGACGCTGTGGCGCCGTAGACGACGATGGAGAACAGCGCCGCGCACAGACAGGCGAGCGCCATGGTGCTGTTTCCGCCAAAGTCGACAATATGGGAGATGGTGTTGGCGACGCTCGCGTTAAAGTGCGTCATGATGAGCACGCCAAGGAAGTTGAATGCGGCACTCATGAGAATAGCGGCGCGGGCGGGCATGCAACGCGTAGTGACGCAGGTCGCGATGGCGTTGGGTGCGTCGGTCCATCCATTGACGAAGATGGCGCCGAGCGCGAGGATCACGGTGACGGCAAGGACTGGGTTCGACACAAGTTGGCCGAGGAAGGTTGAGAACGTTACGTCCATATATGGGCTTTCTCGAAGTTTGCAGGCACGTTACAGAAACATGATAAATCGTATCACCTCCTGCGGGTTTCTTTACCGAGTTCTGATGGGAGCAGTGAATTTTTTGGCACTAAAATTGAATATTATCCCTGTTGACCGCGGGTGTTCTTTTTGCTAACACGCCATGCGGACACATGCGATCGCTCCGACACCCCAAAACCACAGTCTGTTCGCTTTACAATATGCAAACATGCGTTCGATAATAGGAGGCATGGAATATCGACAGACAGACGGCAAAACTCGGCGCGTGCACAAGCAGTATGTGGACGTCGTGGCTCGCATTCTCGCGGGCGGACAGGTTGTGCCGGTTACCGTCTGCTGGGTTGACGGTCGCTGCTTTACGATTGACGAGATTGTCTCGTCCACCGGTTTTGGCCTGACGGTTCACGGCATTCGTACGGCAACCTATAAGGTGCGTTTTGGCGGACATGCGACCGAACTGTATCTGGAAGAACAGGCACGCGAGCGACCGGATGGCTCGCAGACTCATCTGATGCGTTGGTGGGTGTGGGCGTTCGACCGAACACTCGAGAGCGAGCGCCGCAGGTAAGAACGCGTGGCGTTCGGGTACAATGGCAGGAAACTTGTCAGCTACGGCGCCGTCGCGGTGCTTTTTGAAAGGACGAAATTATGAACGATATCCAGGGCTATCAGAATGGCCCCATCGAGACCGGCGCAAGCCGTGCCAAGGAGATGTCGCCGCGCGCGTACAACCTTGTCATGTCTGCTCTGATCTTTTTGGGCTTTTGCGCCATGGGCGCCGGTGCTTACTTTACGAGCACCATGTCGTTTGCGCGCATGATGATGAGCGGCGCCGCTTTGCCGCTGGTCTTTGGCTCATTTATTTTGACCATCGTCGGCATGGTCATGATGTCGGCTGCTGCCAGCAAACAGTCCGTGGGCCTGTCACTCGTGGGCTACGTGGTCTTTGCGAGCACCTTTGGCCTGACGGCGTCGTTTGGTCTTGCCAACTACGACCTGCCTACCATTAACACCGCCTTTATCGCCACGGCCGCCATCACCTTTGTCTTTGGTGCGCTGGGCGTGACCTTCCCCAAGTTCTTCCAGCGTGTGTATGGCATTGGTTTTGGCATCCTGCTTGCCACGATTCTGGTCGAGATCGTGCTGATGTTCATGGGCGTTCCGCAGTCCATCACCGACCTGATCGTGATCGTGGTGTTCGCCGGCTTCATCGGCTACGACACCTATGTGGCAACGACGGTGCCGCCCACGCTGCCCAACGCCGTGCTCATGGCATCCAACCTGTTCGTGGACATCATCAACGTGTTCCTGCGCATTCTGAACATCCTCGGCCGTCGCGATTAAAGCGCGGCATTGCGATGCTTCCTGCCGGACACGGTAAAACGATGCGAAAGGCGGTCCTTCGGGGCCGTCTTTTTTGTGCGCGGCGGGGTATCATGGATGGGAAAAGCCGATAGCGGCAGCTGTCTCTT
>CABSMN010000269.1 GCA_902478765.1 uncultured Collinsella sp. | reverse complement strand
ACAGCTAGATGCCAAAGACGCTCTTTATTGATGCCGACGCCTGCCCGGTCACGCGCGAGTCGATTGACTGCGCGCGGCGGGCGGGCGTCGCCGTTGTTATCGCCGGCAACAGCACGCAAAACCTGGAACGGCACATTCGCCGCGACGACCCGCGCGATGCCGAGCACGCGCGACGCGGCTTTTGGGTCACGACGCTCGACGTGAGCGTGGGCGCCGACAGCGCCGACTTTGCCATTGTCGAACGCCTGCAGGCGGGCGACGTGGTCGTGACGCAGGACATTGGCTTGGCGAGCATGGTGCTCGGGCGCGATGCCGCCGCTATCGGTGTGCGCGGGCGCGTCTACGACAAAGCAACCATCGACATGCAGCTGTTTATTCGCCACGAGGAAAAGAAGGTACGCCGCGCCGGCGGACGCACTCGCGGTCCGGCAGCATTTACCAGCGAAGACCGCGCCCGCTTTAAACGCAACCTCACCGAGTTGCTGCACTAACCAAGGTAGATTTTTGAGACATGCCTAAAATCTACCTTTTTGTTTTGAGCGGTGTGAGCGCTCGGAATCCATGGCTCAACAAAAAACGGGCTTCAAAATGCCATGCGTCGCCGCATTGCGCAGGCGCTGAGCATGGCTATTTGAAGCCCATTTTTTAGGCCTACTTAGAGGCCAACGGCGGAGAGGATGAGGCCCCAGCCAGCGCCGATGACGTACATCATGATCAGGAACACGGCATTTTCGCGGGCGCTGCGGTTGGTGCGGAACAGCACCAGATAACCCACGCCGGCGGAAATGAGCGTGCCGGCGAGCATCGGCGCCAGTTGCAGCGCGCCTTCCAGATACAGCTGTGTAATGACCACGCTCGCCGAGCAATTGGGAATCAGCCCGACAAGCGCCGAACCCAGGACAGCGAGTGTCTCGTTGCCGCGCAGGAACTGCTCGATCGCGGACTCGCCGAACGTCTCGAGCACGGCGACCAGAATCAGCGTCACCAGAAAAATGAATACCGAGACCTGCACGGTGTGCGAGATCGCACTGCGGATGATCGACAGGACAGGCGTCCCTTCGTGGGAGTGAGAGTGACCGTGACCATCATGGTGTTCATGTTCGCCCTCATGACCGTGATCGTGGCCATGTCCGTGTTCGTGCTCGTCCTCGTCTTCATCGCAACCGCAATGGTCGCGCTCGCATAACTCGTGGATGTGGTCGGCGCTCACGCCCGCCTCGGCCACCTCGTCGATGATGTCACCGCCAGTGTGGTCGTCGTGCGCGCAGTTCACGTGGGCCGGGTTGGCCGCGATTCCCAGCACGGTACGGCGAATCGCCGCATGCGCGCGAGCGTTACGACGCAGGCCGCGAATGGCGGCGTCCACGATAAAGCCCGTAACCAGCGCGATCAGTGCCTTCGAAGCCAAAAGCATCGCCATGGTCTGCAAGGGCACCTGCTCGGCGAGCAACAGCGGCAGCATCTCATCGGAGGTCGAAAGGAACACCGCCACCAACGTGCCCAAGGTCACGACACGACCGGCGTACAGCGTGGCCGCCATTGCCGAAAAGCCACACTGCGGCACCATGCCCAGTAACGAGCCAACCACGGGGCCCGCGGCACCAGCGCGCTTGATGGCGCCGTTAACGCTGTCACCCGCGACGTGCTCCAGGGTCTCGAGGGCCAGATACGTCACCAACAAAAATGGCACCAGCGACAGCGTGTCCTTGCCGGCGTCGAGCAAAATATCAATCAGCAAATCCATGACGGATGGAACCTTTCGTGTCTTTCGGCAGCATTGTAAAAGTCCTAGCGGTCAACTAGGGTATTGTAGTTGTCCCGGGCGCGGTGCCAATAGTTGCCCATGGTAAACTATCATCTCGCCATAACTCAGTAACCTCGAGCCGCACAACGCGGCCCGTCCAAGGAGTAGCATATGAACGTATCGCAAGCACTCGAATACGAGCGCCAGCCGTTTATCCCCATGTTTATCTACGGCGACCACGGCGCCATGGAGTCCGAGCGCCAGAAGGGCGAAGAGGCCCTCAAGGTGCTCGAGACCGAGTATTTTACTGCCGAGGGCGACCCCGGCTTCGACTTTGCCACCGTGCGCGACCTGGCCGACCGCAACCGCGACCTGTGCGACCAGATTGGCGAGGCGCGTCTGCGCAACGTGACGCCCGCGACGCTCTCGCGCGGCCTGTCCGATGCCGACACCTGCGCCGCCATCGGCAAGATGCAAAAGCGCACCGCCGCGTCCGTTATGCGCGAAATCCGCGGCGACCGCGACGCGCTCGGCGTGGCCTACGCCCGCAAGCCCATCCAGGGCACCGTGCTCGGTATCGACATCGAGACCACCGGTCGCGCGCCCGAGCGCGGCTATATCATCAACGTGGGCTGGGAGATCATGGAGCTCACCAGCGACGCCGTCCCGCATGACGCCGAGGCGCACTACTGCGGCCTGCCCGACATCTTCCGCGGCGAAGATGTGCCGCTGTCGAATATCCACCACATTACCTGGGACGACATCGACGGCAAAACGCCCTTCCGCGAGAACAAGGAGCTGCAAAAGCAGCTGCTCAAGCTTATGAAGAAGTACCCGTACATGGCGCATAACGCCGCCTTTGAGGACAGCTGGTTCACTGTCTCTTATACACATCTCCGAGCCCACGAGACTACGCTG
>CABSMN010000268.1 GCA_902478765.1 uncultured Collinsella sp. | reverse complement strand
AGACCACAGTCTTTTGCGCCTTGGGCAGCTTGATGGTGATCTCATCGGACGCGGAGTCCTCGCCAGCGCCCTGGCCGTCGGCGCTACCGGCGAGCGGCGCCACAAAGCCAAACACGGGCGCGGTAAAGAGCGCCGTCAGGGCAGCCTGGGTGCCCAGCAGCGTGAGCTCCCTAAACTCGGCGCCAAAGCGACGCATGCGGTCGCCGACCCAGCTGCACAGACCCGCGATAACGCCGGTCAGGCCGGCCTCCGGTCCAATACTTCCGCCAAACAGCAGCGGCAGCAATGCCGCAAGCGAAAGCTTGCCGAGGTTGTCGTACGGGTAGCGACCGTCTTGTTTAACCTTGGCCATCACCTGGTTGAGGTCATCGGTCTTGGTGCCCGTAATCTTTTCGTACAGACCGATCAGCAGGCCGCCCAGCAAGCAGACAAAAAACGGGTACGGCAGAAAACCGAACGGGCCGCTCGCGAGCTCAGGCGAATCGACGCCCAGCGCGTGCGGAATCTCGGTCCATAAATAGTCGATACCGTGCTCCATCGCAAAGAAGAACAGCCAGACCGCGGCGCCTGCAAACGCACCGGTCACAGCCACGCTCACTAAAAACAGCGCACGGTTTTTGGGTTTTGCAAGGTTGTCCATCGGGACCTCCCGTGGTCAAAATCGACAAAGATACGTTTTATTGTAGAGCGAGCGTTGCCCGAACGAGCCAACCGTCTGCGCCGCAAACGGCACCATTGGGAGTCATAGTGGGGCAGGCTCAAGACTTATCCGTTAATAATCGAGGCAATCTCGCGCAAATCGTCGGCAAAGTAGATGCCGTGCTGCCGCCTCGGGCTCGAAAGCCCCTTATCAATCATGTGTCCGAGCAGCGCCTTGAGATCGTTGTAGTAACCGTCCAGGTTATACAGGATGCACGGCGCGCTCAGATGCCCCAGCGACACGGCCGACATGACCTCGGCAATCTCCTCGAGCGTACCCGTCCCGCCGGGAAAGGCAATGAAGGCATCACCAAGCTCGATCATCTTGGCCTTGCGCTCGGCCATGTCGCTCGTCACGATGAGGTCGTCGATACCGTCATGTTGAAACTCGGCCTCGATAAAAAAGCTCGGTTCAACACCCGTCACGTGTCCACCGGCATCGAGTACGCTATCGGCGAGCGCACCCATCAGGCCCGATTTGGACCCGCCGTATACCAGCGCGTGCCCGTTGGAGCCAATCCAGTTGCCCAGCTCTTGCACCGCAGGCAGAAATGCTGGGTCGTTGCCGACGCTGGCGCCCAGGTATACCGTGATATTCATATTCAGTCCCCCTCGTCGTGACGCGCGGCGCCCCCTCTAGCGTTGGCGTCGGCGATATTCGCGCACACGGCGCGATAGGTCGGCAAGCTCGTCACGATCGAGCTCTTCCAAATGCTCCAGATCATCCATAAAGCGCGCCATGGTGTCCTTTTGGCGCATCTTGATGAGCGTGTTGCAGTAGTTCACCGCCACGCCCGTGAGCATGGCGATGTAGAAGATGCTGATGACGCTCAAAACGACGGTGATAGCGCGGGCAACCGGCGTCTCGGCCGGGATATCACCGAAGCCGATCGTCGATACGGTCTCAAAGCTAAACCAGAGGCCGTCGCCAAACGTAAGGGTCGTGGGCTCGGACAACCAGACGGCCGTCGAGCACAGCAGATAGAAGACGAGAAACAGGCCCGTGATGCGCGCAAAGCCAGCCTGGCGCAACACGTCGGCAAGCGTCCTCAACTTGTTCATCGCGACCCCTTTTCCCAGACGCCCAATCACATTCGCTCGGTATTGTCCCACGCCTCCCCCGCAAACGGAACTAGTCATTGGGGACGTTCTTAAACGACTAGTCAGTTAAGAACGTCCCCAATGACTACCTAACCGTTTAGCGGTGCGGCGGCTGAGTGGGCAGGCTGAGCTGGTATCCTTATGCGAAACTGTCTCGACTCGATAGGATTTCATGTGAAACCTTCCGCCGTCCTTCGTTTGACTCTATATCGCACCCTGGCCGTCGCGCTTGCCGCGCTCGCCGTACTGAGCGCCGTCATGCCCGCCCCCGCCTTTGCCGCCGACTCCGACCAGCAGGTCAAGACGGTCCGCGTTGGCTGGCTCGTCAACAACAAAGGCTTCCAGGAAGGCATACCGGGCGAGCGACTCTCGGGATGGGGCTACGAGTACCTCCAGACCCTCTCGTATTACACAAAGGGCTGGCAATACGAATACGTTAGCGGCACCTTCTCCGAGCTTATGGACATGCTCGAAGCAGGCGAAATCGACCTCATGCCCAACATCTCGTATTCGGCAGAGCGCGAGCAGAAGCTGCTCTTTTCCTCGAACCCCGAGGGCACCGAGCGCTACTACATCTACGCCAGGCCCGACCGAGACGATCTGGCCAAGGGTGACCCCCAGGCGCTCCAAGGCCTCACCATCGGCTGCAACTCTGGCGTTATGCAAACTATCGTCGGCCAGCAGTGGCTCGCCGACGAAGGCGTCACCTGCACCTATAAAGAAATCGACACCGGCAGTGCCCTCTTTGAGGCGCTTGCAGACGGCGAGGTCGACGCCGTCATCATGAACGATACCATTTCGTCGCCCGATGCGTCACCCATGTTCTACGTAGGCTCGAGCGACTACTATTTTGCCGTTCCCAAAAG
>CABSMN010000267.1 GCA_902478765.1 uncultured Collinsella sp. | reverse complement strand
TCTACGAATGATGGGCGGGGTTATGGGCTGACAGCGTTTGATTTGCAGGGATATTTGCGCTCTTTGGCATTTATCGCGGCGCCCGAAGCCCTTGGTTATGTTGAATACTCCTAAAAATGCACGGCGCCTAGAGGGGGACCTTCGCGAAAAAGGAAACCGCCCCGTCGAAGTATGCATTCGACGGGGCGGTTTATGCATTTGGCCGATTAAAGATGCGCTGTCAAACTACTAGAACTTGACGGTCGGGGCCTGGCGGGCTGCTTCGGCGGCCTCAAAGCCCTGGCGCTCCTTAAACTGGAAGATGCCGGCAAAGATGACAGCCGGGAACGTCTGAATGGCGTTGTTGTAGCTGAGCACGCAATCGTTGTAGCTCTGGCGTGCATAGCTAATCTTGTTCTCGGTATCCTCGAGCGATGCCTGCAGCTGCGTAAAGTTGGTGTTTGCCTTAAGATCGGGGTAGGCCTCGGCTACGGCGAAGAGCTGGCGCAGCGCACCGGTCAGCACGTTGTCGGCTTCCATCTTGGCCTCGGGCGTGGTGGCCTTGACGGCGGTGTTACGCGCACTGATCACGGCGGAGAGCGTCTCTTGCTCGTGCTTGGCGTAGCCCTTGACGGTCTCGACCAGGTTGGGGATCAGGTCGTTGCGGCGCTGCAGCTGCGTATCGATGTTCTGCCAGGCGTTATCGATGCGGTTACGCTTGGTGACCATGTTGTTGTAGATGCCGGCGATGGCGCAGACAATCACAATGACAACAACGATGCCGATGATGACGGTAATCATGATGTCTCCGTTTCGAATGGCCGCGGCGGCATGCGCCAGCTGCCGTTGGTATAACGCTACTAGTATACCCGCAACGTTTTGCCGTGCCGAACTTTCCGGTAAGCGTTATGTTTTCGGTGGGGTTGGCACCGTGGCAAAGCGCGCGAGGTACAGGTGTAAGATATGCGACAGATTGACGAGTGTTGTCTTTGCCCTGAGGATGGCGATACGGATGGACCTTCGCATCAAGAAAACCTACCGTGCCCTGTTTGATGCCTTCACCGAACTTCTCGAGGAGCATCGTTTTGAGGACCTGACGGTTGCCATGCTGTGCGACCGCGCCATGATTCGCCGCACGACGTTCTACAAGCACTTTCGCGACAAGAACGATTACTTTGCCTTTTATATCGATGAGCTCATGTCGAGCTTGCCGCAAAAACAGCCCGATGAGGCCGGCGCAGTGTCTGCCGAGGACGTGCGCGCGCTTCGACATGCGATTTTGGACGATGCCATGGATTTGATTCTGGCGCATGAGCAGCTCATGGATAACATTTTGGCGAGCAGCATGTCGGGCATGTTGACCAACGTTATTTGCGACCGCATTGCTCGCTCCATCCGTGAGCGTGTGATGAACGTGCTTGCCGAGGATGCCCTGGCTCCTGTGTCACTCGAGACGACGTCTGAGTTTGTCGCCGGCGGTATTATTCGACTTTTCACGATATGGTGGGAATCGGGCCACGATCTTGAGCGTCGACCCGAGATGGCTGACGTGGTCGATGCGCTGTTCGAGCGGACCATGACGCCGGTGAGTCACTAAGAGTGGCGGAGAGAGGGGGATTCGAACCCCCGGAACGCTCTCGCGCTCAACGGTTTTCAAGACCGCCGCATTCAACCGCTCTGCCATCTCTCCGTGAGTCGTAATGATAGCATCGTTTTGAATTTGCAACAGGGAAGGCGAACGATGACGAGCACCGGAATCGATGAGAAGTTCATGCGCGAGGCGTTGGCGGAGGCGCGAGCCGCCGCGGCGGTGGGCGAGGTTCCCATCGGAGCCGTAGTGGTGCGCGACGGCGAGATCGTCGCGAGGGCGCATAATCGTCGCGAGCTCGACCAGGACCCTTCGGCGCATGCAGAGTTTGCGGCCCTGTGCGCCGCTGCCCAGGCGCTTGGCCGCTGGCGCCTTTCCGACTGTACGGTCTACGTGACGCTCGAGCCCTGTTGCATGTGCGCGGGGCTTATGGTTAACGCGCGCGTGGGGCGCTGCGTGTACGGCGCGAGCGACGCCAAGGCGGGCGCGTTGGGATCCCTATACGATTTGAATGCCGACTCGCGCCTGAATCATCGGTTTAATGTGACCGCCGGCGTGCTGGCAGACGAGTGTCGTGAGGTGTTGAGCAGCTATTTTAGTGGGCTGCGTGGCACCGATGGTGCTGGCTGCGGTTGTGGGGCCGATCTTGAGGCGCATGCCGCTCATGCTGAGGCGCTCGCGTGTGCCGAAGATATCGTCGTTGAGGCGGTCGATTTTGGTGCCGCGTGTCGCCGGCCCCGCCGTGTGCTGTTGGCGATCGACTCCTTTAAGGGCAGCGTTTCGAGTGCGCAGGCGGAGGTGGTGGTTGCCGAAGGTGTACGCCGCGTTTGGCCCGATGCCCAAGTGGCCACGTTGCCGCTGGCAGATGGCGGCGAGGGAACGCTCGATGCCGTTGCCGCGTGCGGCGGTGAGATTGTGACCTGCGAGGCGGCAGGTCCCTTGGGCAAGCGCGTGGCTGCCCGGATGCTGGTGGACGGCGAGCACGAGTCGGCTGTCATTGAGATGGCCGAAGCCGCGGGCATCGGGTACTCGCCTTGCACGGAGTCGGCGGCGTTGGCGGCCACAACCTCTGTCTCTTATACACATCTGACGCTGCCGACG
>CABSMN010000266.1 GCA_902478765.1 uncultured Collinsella sp. | reverse complement strand
CGTGGGCTCGGAGATGTGTATAAGAGACAGAACTACGGTATCGCCAAAGCCATTTCTTGCGGACCGATTAAGAGCGTTGGGCTCATGCCCAACATGCCTGCTGCCTCCCACGGCTTCGACCTCGTTGCTGCAAGCGGTGTGAGTGTGGGGCAACATACAAACATCTGTCTTGGTAAGCCGGTTTCTGACCCCGCGTCCATTCCCTCACTCGTGGATGAACACGGGGAGTTCTGTTCTAGCAGAACCATCAGGGCGCGCACGGAGGACACCATCGTGCTCGAGGAAGCGGAGCGCGAAATACAGGCGCAGCTCGATCGGTTTCGTGCGCTGACCGGGCGCGACCCGGCGTACTTTGAGGGCCATGCCGTGTTCTCCCCGACGTTTTTTCAGGCACTTCAGAACGTCGCGGAGCGCAATGGGCTCTTCTATATCAACCCCATGGATCCGGTCTGGAGTGAGAAGTGGGGTGTGGTGTGTGCAAAACCCTATCACCTCGATGATCGAGGCCTGTACGATCCGCGCAAGTACTTGTTTGACGACGAGGCCGACATTGCGCGTCACGCCTGCAGCATGCTCGTATTCCACCCGGGGTACCTGGATCAATATGTGCTCGACCACTCGTCCTTTACCTTGATTCGTCCCATGGAAACGGCGTTTCTGGTGAGTGAGGAGCTTGAGCAGTGGATCGAACAGAAACACGTGCAGTTGGTGAATTTTGAAAACTGCTGCGAGGACTAGGATGTTGCGCAAGTCGCAGCTAAGAGCGGGGGCGCCATCTGGCTTCGGACGCCCGTGCTGTAACGGTGGTGCACCATAGAGAAAGGATGAATATGAATAAACCCGACCACTTCCTCTGGGGCGTGTCGACGGCGGGCCACCAGACCGACGGCGGCGACGCGGCTGCCGACACCACCTTCTTGGAGCATGTGGAGCCGACGGTTTTTAAGGAGCCCGCGGGAGACGCCTGCCGCAGCTGGGAGCGTTGGGAGGACGACCTCAACTGTGTTGCTGAGATGGGGCTCAACGCGTATCGCTTCTCCGTTGAGTGGTGTCGCATCGAGCAGGAGGAGGGCGTCATCGACCAGGCGGCCCTCGATCACTACGACCGCCTGATGGATGGTTGCCTGGCGCGCGGTATTCAGCCGGTGCTCACGCTTTGCCACTTTACCTGTCCTCATTGGTTTGCCAAACGGGGTAGTTGGCTCGCGCCCGACGCCGTCGACCTCTTTGCGGCGCATGTGCGGCGCGTTATGGAGCTCGCCCGCGGCCGCGCCGCTGCGGTGGTGACACTTAACGAGCCCAACCTCAACCAGCTCCTCGCCAACGGTGCGATGCCTCCCGAGGCGTTTGCCTTCCAGCAGGTGGTGCTGCATGCCGCAGCGGCAAAGGCGGGCGTTGCGCATTACCGTGCGGGCAACGTGCAGGACATCGACGAGTTCGACGCTATGGACGAGGCTATGGCGCGCGCTCATCGCCGTGCTGTGGAGGTGGTGCGTGAGGTAGCGCCGGGTACCCCTGTGGGACTCTCGCTTTCAGTAGTGGACGACGACTGGGCCACACCCGCCGGCCGTGCAATTTGCGAGCGTAAGCGCGAACTCTGCTATGGCAAGTGGGTTGATGCCATTCAAGGGGATGACTTCATCGGCGTGCAGAACTACGAGCGCATGGTCTTTGGCGACGAAGGGCTCATCGCACCCGATCCTACCCAGCCCATCAACGGTATGGGCACGCAGGTGGAGCCCGGCTCGCTTGCGGGTGCAGTGCTCTACATCCACGAGCTCACGGGCCTTCCAGTCGTGGTTACAGAGCATGGCATCTCTACCGAGGACGATCATCTGCGCTGCGACTTCATCCGCGCATCGCTGCCCGCGCTTGCGGGGCTTGTGCGGCGCGGGCTGTCAGTGCTGGGGTACTTCCACTGGACGCTTATGGACAACTTTGAGTGGATTTCTGCTTTTGACAGTCGACTGGGGCTTTATGAGGTCGATCGTCGTGACGGTACGTACGACCGCATCGCAAAGCCAAGCGCGCGCGTGTACGCGGATGTGGTTCGCACGCTCAATGGGCGGATGTAGATACGTTCGTGCAAGGAGATGGGCACGCGGCGCCTATATCGGTGTTGCGAAGGAAAGGGGAGATGGCGTATGCAGGCGCTGCGCGTAAGTGATAACGGCAGGTATCTTGTGACGGAGGACGGCGCGCCCTTTACATGGATAGCCGACACCGCTTGGACGCTGCCGCAGCGTATAAAAGCCGATGACGTGGAATACTATCTGCGTCGCCGTAAAGAGCAGGGCTTTACTGTGCTGCAGATGGTTGCCCTTGACCCCGAGCGCGATGCACTCATGCGCTCACCCGCGGGCGAGCCAGCACTTATCAACGGTGACCTCGAACATCCCAATGAGCGCTATTTTTCCTATCTTGATTGGGTGCTCGATCGTGCTGAACACTACGGCTTTCACGTGCTTCTGCTTCCTGTGTGGGGACAGTTGGTGACAGGCGACAACTGGATGGGTGGCACGTTTGGTATAACGGTGACCGACGAGAACGCCTACGACTTTGGCAAGTGGATTGGCGCGCGGTATGCCTCACGAAAGAACATCGTGTGGTGTTTGGGCGGCGACCGGCAGCCGGTTCACCGCGGTGTTGATTACCTGTCTCTTATACACATCTCCGAGCC
>CABSMN010000265.1 GCA_902478765.1 uncultured Collinsella sp. | reverse complement strand
TCAGCCGCGCGACCTGCTCGTGAATGCTCTGCGTCCACTCGCTCTCGCCGCTCTCGATCTCTTGTACCTCATTGGCGGCATCAATTACAGCCAGCGGCGTCTTAATCTCGTGGCTCGCGTCGGTAATGAAGCGCTTCTGCTTGCTATAGCTCTCGACCATCGGCCGAATTACAGCACCCGAGGCCACCGTCACAATCGCCAATACCGCCAGCCAGCCAATGCAGCTGATCGCTACGCTCGCGCTCAAAAACGAATGAAAGCTTGCAAGCTCGCGTGAACAGTCGACGAATACATAGGTTGTCTCGTCGCCCTGAACCGTAACCGTATAGCGGTAGTTACCAGAAAAGCCCGAGGTCAAACCCTTGGAATACAGTCCTGCAGCGATGCGTGCAGCACGCTTGGCGCCCACCGCGGCAATGCGGGCGGTATTGGCATCGGTCACCTGCCCGCCGGCAATCGACACCGTAAAGTAGCGCGTGTCGAAGGGAGACTCCGCCGTCATGCCTTCAAAATGACCATCGCGAACGGCCGCCCGATTACCGGCAGCAACTTTACCGGCACCCATATCCTGGCTGGGATCGTTGGCGGGCTCGTCCTCCCCATCAATGCCGCCTTTGCCTGCCACGATGTAGTCAAGGCGTGCATCGGCCATTTTACAGACATGCGAATAATTGACGATGTTGATGCCGGCGATGATGAGCGTGAGCACCACGGTCACGGCGCCCATGGCAACGAGGATGAACTTGCGACGCAGGCGGCGGCCCAATGCGTCAGTAGCATTTGCCCGCCCCGTACCGCTCGAGGCAGCACGAAACTGTTCCGTCATGCGCTTACACCGCGTGCGCACGCTCATGCCTGCTCGCCTTCCTCGACAACCTCGAGTGAATACCCCTGGTTGCGCGATGCGCGGATGGCCACGTTGGCACCCAGCGCCGTCAGCTTTTTGCGCAGGTACGAAATATAGACCCACACCACGTTGGCACCTTCGGGCGCGTCCTCGCCCCAAACATCGAGCATCAGACGCTCGGTGGGCATGCGCGTGCCGGCGTTGCGCATAAAGAGTTCCATAAGCTGAAACTCACGATTGGCTAGGTGTTCCTCGCCCAAGGGACCTATAAGCGTGCAAGCCGCCGTGTCGAGGCGGACGTTGCCCACACTGAGCGTCGTGGCGTCAATTGCCGTCACGGCACGCGTCATGGCACGAATGCGAGCGAGCAGTTCCTTGGCGGCGAACGGCTTAGTCAGGTAATCGTTGGCGCCGGCGTCCAGGCCCTCGACCTTATCGGACACCTCGCTTTTGGCCGTAAGCATGATGATGGGCAGGCGTTTGCCGGCCTCACGCGTGCGCTTGAGTACCTCGATACCATCCATGCCGGGCATCATGATGTCCAGGATCGCGGCGTCATAGTCGTTGGCGAGTAGATATTCGAGTGCCGTCAGACCGTCGAGCGCGGTATCGACCTCGTAGTCGCTATGTTGAAGGATCGCGGTAAGGGCGCGGGAGAGGCCAGGTTCGTCCTCGGCAAGCATCAGCTTCATAGTTGTTCCTTTGGCGCACGGCTCTACAGGTTTCGATACTGCCGATAATAGCGCACCGTCAACCGCCTTAGCGCAGCCTTAGCCGCTCAACCTGCGCGTTTTTAAATACGCAGGATATGGCTTAGCCAAACTTAAGGCGCACATGTCGAGCGCTTTGACGCATGCCGGGCGCGAAGGGACAGCGACTCGTCCTTTCGCGGCGCCCTAGTTATGCAAAGTGTTCGAGCGTTACTCCTCGTACGCGCCCTCAAGCCGAAGCAGCCACTCCTTGCGGTCGAGGCCACCGGCATATCCGTTGAGCGATCCGTCGGCGGCAACTACACGATGGCACGGCACGATGATCGAAATAGGGTTGCGAGCGACCGCAGCCCCCACCGCGCGAGGAGATACAACGGGCGCTTCATTTCCCGGCACACGATGTCGAGCCGCAACACGCTGGGAGATCTCGCCATACGTAGCGACCTCGCCACGCGGGATAGAAAGCAGCTCAAACCAAACCTCACGCTGAAACGCCGTGCCAATCAAATGCAACGGCGGCGTAAACCGAGGCTCCTGCCCCGCAAAATAAGCATTCAGCCAAGCCCAAGAACGCTCAAGCACCGAAGAAGCCACACCATTTGCCGGACTCACCGAAGACATCCCGCCAGCACCAGAAACCGCATCGGAACCCTCGACATGCTCCGTATCTTCTTTGAGCAGCGTAGAGCCAAAATGCTCCTGACCCTCAAACCAAAGCCCTGTCAAACCGCGGCTATCAGCGGCAAGCAGGATTTCGCCCAAAGGCGAAGCAAACGTCGTCGTGACCACCAGCGGCTCCTTTCAAAACTCCGCAACATAATACCGCGAACTGTGCAGGCAACCCCCGCAGATACGTCCGGGCGGGCTCGCAATTACTTCAGCGAGGCTGTTTTTCCCAATCAAGCGAAGAAGACGCGAAGCTTCGGCGCCAAAGCGGTGCCCCTACCAGCTGAGCTCTAATACTTTTCCCGAGAAGTGAACGAGTAAAAACGAAGCCCCAGAGCATCCACACCTTTAGACCGCAAAACCGCAGGATTCGTACTGCAAAACCGCAGGAAATAGCGGTCAAAATATGCCAATGCTTCGGGGGTCCAAATCAGGTCGTTCACTTCTCGGGAAAGTATTAGACCTGTCTCTTATACACATCTCCGAG
>CABSMN010000264.1 GCA_902478765.1 uncultured Collinsella sp. | reverse complement strand
TGGGCTCGGAGATGTGTATAAGAGACAGCATATGAACCTGGTAAGGTTCCTTGCCAACAAATTTAAGAATCGCGGCGAGCCGCTCGACGACCTGATGCAGGTCGGATACCTGGGTCTACTTAAAGCAATCGACCGCTTTGATCCCGAGCGCGGACTCGAGTTCACCACGTTTGCCACGCCTACCATCCTGGGCGAGATCAAGCGTCACTTCCGTGACAAGGGGTGGAGCGTGCGCGTGCCGCGCCGTCTGCAGGAGCTTTCTGCCAAGGTTAACCAGGCTACCGACAAGCTTACCAACGAGTTGCAGCGCTCGCCTAAGGTTGAAGAAATCGCTGAGTACCTAGACGTGACCGTTGACGAGGTGCTGGAGGCCATGGAATCGTCCTCGGCCTATACCTCGGTACCTATCGAGGCTCCCGGCGCGTCCGATTCCGACGATGCTCCCTCGATTCTCGACCGTTACGCCGACGACGACAACGAGCTCGATTTTACCGATGACCGCTTGGTGATCGAGGAAGCCATCCGTGATTTCTCGCCGCGCGAGCGCGAGGTTATCGAGCTGCGCTTTGTAAAGGGCATGACCCAGATCGAGATCGCCAAGAAGCTGGGTATATCGCAGGTCCAGGTTTCTCGCCTGCTGCGCCGCACGCTTAAGAAGATTCAGGACAAGATCGACCCCGACGGAGTGATGATTCGTTCATGAGTGAACACCCCCAACAAACCGATCGCGTGCTGCGCGACACCCGCATTCTGACGCTGCGCATTTGGGCTGTTGTCGGCTGCATTGTCATCGCCGCTGTCATCTTTAACCTTATGGGCATCCTGGCACCGGTTATCGAGTTTCTTGCCGTCGGCTCCATCATTGCTTTTGTGATGTCCCCGATCACCAACTGGCTCGAGCACCATGGCGTGAATCGCGGCATCGGTTCGCTTATCGCGCTTATTGTCGTCGTTGCCGTGCTCGTCGGCGTCGTTTGCATCTTGTCGCCGATTCTTTTTGGTCAGATCATGGAAGTCCTGAGCCGCCTGCCCGAGCAGCTTCGTGTTGCGGGCGGCGATCTCAATGAGATGATCTCGCATGCCAAGACGCTCAACAACACGCCGCTCAAGGAGTATTTGGACGATAATCTTTCGTCGCTTGTCACCGTGGCATCGAAGTACGTGTCTCAGATCGCTGCCGAGCTTGGCCGCGGTGTGTTCCCGCTCATCACCAATACGGCCTCGCAGCTGTTCGTGATCTTCCTGGGTCTGGTGCTCGCGTACTGGATGGCCTGCGACTACCCTCGCATGCACCACGAGGTTTGCACCATCATCGGTCAGGAGAAGGAGACCTCGTACCGCTTTATGGTCGCCATCCTTTCTCGCTCTGTCGGCGGCTACATGCGCGGTATGGTCGTGACGTCCATCTGCGGTGGTTTCCTTGCCTTTATCGTTTTTATGATCATCGGCCATCCGTATGCGGCGCTCATGGCTATCTTTACCGGCATCATGCATTTGGTTCCGGTCGTCGGTCCATGGGTGAGCGCAGCAATCGCCACAGTGCTCGGTTTCATGTTCAGCCCCATGTTGGCGTTATGGACGCTCATCGTGACGATGGTCGCGCAAAACGTCACCGATAACGTGATTTCGCCTAAGGTCATGCAGAGCTCGGTGCAGGTGCATCCCATCATGAGCCTCACGGCGCTCGTTATTGGCTCGGCGCTCATGGGCCCCATCGGCATGATTATTGCCATCCCGCTTTGTGCGGCCCTCAAGGGCATCTTCGTGTACTACTTCGAGAATGAGACCGGCCGTCAGCTTGTGGCCTATGACGGCGCCGTGTTTAAGGGCACACCGTACCGCGATGCCGATGGCAACCCGGTCGCCGCCTACGACGCGCTCGGCGACGACACCTTCATCTACGAGTCCGAACTCATCGGCAACGAGACTGCGCCCGAGGCCAAGGCCATGCCCAAGCCCGAGCTCGATAATCCCTGGATTAAGCTCTCTGGTCTGCAGCCCGATGCCACGGGCTTCTTCAAGAACCCCTTTGCCAAGGACGATGACTCCAACACGGACGACGATACCAAAACCGGCATCGACGGCTCCATGGACGATGACGACAAGTAGCGGGGTAATTCGGGCTAACATTCATACGCGCTAACATGCAATTTCGCTGAAGGGCCGGCATTGTGCCGGCCCTCTTTTTTGCACAGGCGCGGTGGGATGGTAATATCGTTACGTTTGAACTGTTTCGATGTGAAACCGAGGAGATTCCCTCTATGAGTGCTGACTACCCGTCAATGACTACGGCCGAGATTCGCTCTAAGTTCCTCAACTTCTTTGAGGAGCGCGGTCTTAAGCTCTATCCTTCTTCGTCCCTCGTCCCCGACGATCCTTCGCTGCTGCTTGCCAACGCCGGCATGAACCAGTTTAAGGAGTATTACCAGGGCAAGAAGACCATGAAGGAGATCGGCGCGATCTCTTGCCAGAAGTGCGTCCGCACCAACGACATCGATTGCATCGGCGAGGACGGCCGTCACCTGTCCTTCTTTGAGATGCTCGGCGACTTCTCCTTTGGTGGCGTCTCCAAGCAGCAGGCCTGCGCTTGGGCCTTTGAGCTCATTACCAAGGAGTTCAAGCTGCCGCTCGATCGCCTGTACTTTACCGTCTTTACCGAGGACGACGAGACCCATGACGCTGTCTCTTATACACATCTCCGAGCCCACGAGACTA
>CABSMN010000263.1 GCA_902478765.1 uncultured Collinsella sp. | reverse complement strand
TACACTTCTAGCTTCGTCGGCAGCGTCAGATGTGTATAAGAGACAGATATAGCCCTTCTCGTTCTCGGTGTTGTAGGTCACGGCGTCACAGGTGCCCTGCAGCAGATTCGAGAACACCGTGGGGACCGAATCGACCGGGTTTTTGTGCACAACGCCCGGGATTTCGTCGATGACGGTATCGAGCATGGTGTCCTTTTGGCCGAGGACCGTAGCGCCGCTAAAGTCGCTGAGCTTGGTCGCATTTTGGTAGGGCGAACCCTCTTTTACGAACAGGCCAAAGTAACCGATAAAGTACGGGTCGGAAAAGCCGACGGACTCCTCACGCTCGGGCGTGGCGCTCATGCCGGCAATGATGAGGTCGATCTGGCCGTTGTTGAGCGAATCAATAAGGCCCGAGAAGCTCTGCTTGACGGCAACAGGCTCGCCGCCGAGGGCCTTGCAGACGATCTTGGCGATCTGCACGTCGTAGCCGTCGGCATAGGCACCCTGCACGTTATCGATAGGGATAGTGAACTCACTGGCCTCGGAGACCTGCCAGTTGTACGGGGCGTAGGCCGCCTCCATACCGATGCGGATCTTGTCCTTGCCGATCACGGAATCGGACAGGTCGTCGCGACCGCCGCCCGTCGTGGGCTGAACCACCTTGAGCGTGGACGGGCGCTGACAGCCGGCGAGCGCGCCGGCGACGACGGAAGCACTCGCAGCGAGAGCGCTACCCAAAAAGATGCGACGGCTGCACACCGGCTGGGTATACGCGTCGCGCTGTAGTCGAGGTTGCATCTGGTGCCTTCCTGTTTTGCTTTGCTGACAACAAGACAGGATAGCGCAGCGGCGGAACCGATGGAGCGTACGCAAAAGTTTAACGGAGTAAAAAGCCCCCTGCCCGGTGTGGCGGACTAGTCGTTGGGGACGTTCTTAAACGACTAGTCGTTGGGGACAGTCTTTGCCGATTCGCCGGCTCGCCGGCCGGGTTGGCAGGGACTGTCCCTGGCGGCACTCATTTAAGTCTGTCCCCAATGAGTGATTTCCAAAAAGCCTCCCTGCCGGATGTGGCAGGGAGGCTTAGCGGGCGGGAAGGGACAAAGGGACTGTCCCTTTGTCACATCTAGAGCAACGTGACACTAAAGGTGCGCTTGTCGGTAGCGCCCGGCGCCAGCGTAATGGTGTTGACCTTGTGCTCAAAGACGTCGTCCTCGGTGTCCATGGTGGTGTGACCGGTCCAAGGCTCGAGCGCCACAAACGGAGCATCGTTGGCGGCAGACCACACGCCAATGTACTTAAAGCCCTCAAAGTCGATCTTGACGCCGTGGCCCGACTTACGGCCGCGCAGCGTGAGCGTAGAACCCGGGGTATCGGTGAACATGATGGCGTCGTTATCGAAGCTACGGTGCGTGATGGGCAGCACGTCAGAGTTATCGGGGGCCTTGTAGCTACCCTCAAACGTCATGAGGCCATCGGGCGTGATGATGGGGGCCTCGTTGGTCCAAGCCTCGGTAAACGCCAGCTCGTAATCCTCGAATGCCTCGTCCTCGGCACCGGGGGCGGGCACGTTAAATGCAGGGTGGCCGCCCACCGAGAACGGCAGGTCCACGTCGCCGGTGTTCGTAACGGCAAAGGTCTGCGTGAGCGTGGCGTCGCCGGTTAGGGCATAGGTCATGCTGAGCTTAAAGTGGAAGGGGAAAGCCTTGAGCGACTCGGGCGTGTCGGTGATCTCGTAGGTGACGGACGAGCCGTCCTCGGAGACCTCGACCAGCTTGTGCTCGACGATGCGCGCGAGTCCGTGGCGCGGCATCTCGCAGGTGCCAGCCGCAGACGTCGCAGTGTTGTTGCGCAGCGAGCCCACGATGGGGAACAGAATGGGCGCGTGCTTGCCCCAAAAGGCCGGGTCGCCCTGCCACAGATACTCGTTGCCGTTGAGGGCAAGGCTCGTGAGCTGGGCACCCATGGAATCGATGGCCGCGGTGAGGCCGCCGCGCTTGATGGTAGTGACGGTGGACATGCTACTTCCTCCAAAAATGAACAACAGTATCGAGGGCTATTGTCCCACTCTTGGCGGCGGGGTTGAGCGTCAGGCGCAGTTATTGAGCAATAGCGTAAAGGTCAAACCCGCCCTGCGGCGTGCTATCGACCGTATCGGGCGCCCGTGAATTAAAACTCACCGGAACCATGCGCTTTGAGGCGCGGTAACGCGTGCCGTCGGTGGCGACGGGCGGCTCATCAACCGTGAGCTCGTAGTCGCCGGGCTTGAGCTCGATACCGTCACCTTCGGAATTGACGTATTGATACTCGTCGATTGCTTGTCCCCTGAGCGTGCGGCCCACGATATGGACGAGCATTTGGCTATCGCCGCGCGCGGTATCCCACGTCGCGCCGTCCTTAACCTCGACCGACACATGCACCGAGCGCGTGCGGCTGAGCGATTGCTCGACGGACATCTCGACCTTGGCGGCGTCTTTGCGCTGTTGCTCCACGTGGCTCCAGACGTTTCCAATTGCCGAGCAAGCGATGACGCCGGCCATGAAGGCGATGAGGATGGGGCCGAGTGGTGAGCGGCGGGCCGCGTCTTCCTCGCGAGCCAGGTTGGGGCGATGCGTGGGGGCGGGCGCCTGGGCACCCTGCGCGGGCACGTCGAGTATGCTGAAGGATGCCGTGCTGTCGGGGTCGATAGTGTGACGCGGCTGCGGGGTCTTTGCCGGCGAGATGGACATGTCGGCTG
>CABSMN010000262.1 GCA_902478765.1 uncultured Collinsella sp. | reverse complement strand
ACGAGATGCAGCGTAGTCTCGTGGGCTCGGAGATGTGTATAAGAGACAGAGCCCGCGAGCTGTTCCGCCGCTAGCCGGGACGGGCGCGCTCGCGGCTTCCTTGCTCGCGTATTTCCCGTTCGTTTCGCGCCCGTTGCCGCGCCGTTTCCAAGATTGCGGTGCCGTTGGTGACGGCAAGATTTGGGTCGAGCCGGTCGAGGAGGTTATCCGCATCCGCACCGGCGAACATGGCCCCTCTGCGGGGTAGGACAATCTTTCGCCTGACGGGCGTGCCTCTCTTGGGGCGCGCCCGTTCTCGTCTACAATATCGTGCAGACGAAGGAGAGGCATGCCCATGATCAAGATGTTTGCGAGTGACTTAGACGGAACGCTGCTGAACGCCCTGCACGAGGCGGATGGGACCATCCGCCGTGCCATTCGCGAGCTGACCGAGGCTGGCCTGCATGTGGTTCCCGCGACCGGACGCTCGACGTTGCCAATCGGCGAGCATGGCTTTACAGGTCTGGCACTCGACGCCTGCTGCTCCAACGGATCCATCGTGCGCAACAGCCACGGCGAGGTGCTCAAGACCTGGACCATCGACCCGCAGGTTACCGAGGAGCTGCTCAAGGCGTTTCCGAACATTTGCTTCGACTGCTCCACGCCCGACGGCATGTTCTCGAGCGGTTCGTTCGAGATGCACCAGGCGGGCTTTAAGAAGGACAGCCCTATCAAGCGCATCGTGATGCGCGGCATGCGCGCGCGTGGCGGGTATCACGAGGAGCAGTATTTCGATCAGTCAATCGGCGACATCCTGCGCCACGATGTGTGTAAGATCAACTGCCGCGTGACCTCACCCGAGCTGGAGCGCGACCTTAAGGCATATCTGGCCGAGCGATCGGACCGCGTGGTCAACGCACCGTTCGATCCGGTGATGTTTGAGATCACGGACGTGGCGTGCAACAAGGGCGAGAGCGTGGCCTGGCTGGCGGGCTACTACGGTATTGCCGAGGACGAGGTCGCGGTTTACGGCGACGGCGGCAACGACATCGCCATGCTCAAGCGTTTCCGTCACAGCTATGCCACCAAGAATGGCAGTGACGCGGCCAAGGCCGCCGCGAGCGCGACTATCGGTAGCTGCATGGCCCACGCCGTTCCCAAACACATGCTTGCCACCATGCACAAGCAAAATTCCCGCACCGTCATCGAATAATGTGACAAAGGGACTGTCCTTTTGTCACGAGGGCCCTGCACCCTTGGCATGCGAACATATATTCGTATATATAACTAAGTTTTGATAGAATCGGTATCGTTGACGGCAGTTCCATGTGCCGGGCAGCGCCCTCCATCCGATGGGAGGTGATGCCCATGACCGATTTGATTGATTTCGTGAGACTTCTGACCGCTTTGGTCTCGTTCTTCACGGCGCTTGTCGGCCTTTCCGAGGCACTCAAGCAGCGTTCGAAGCGCAACAGAAGGGGTCGCCGCCGCTAAGGCGTTGACCCCCTAATGCAAACAACGGCGCTGCCCAGCTTTCCAGAACTTGGGCTGCCGTCGACACTATTCTACCCACGAATGACATTTTGAACAATTGGCAATGCCGCTTCAAAAGCCAGGCACAACTGGCACAACCTAGGCGGTCGCTGAATGTGACAAAGGGACTGTCCCTTTGTCACATCCAAAATATTGCCTTTACGTGTTGATGCACACGGTGTGCAATAATACTCGCACTGTGCAATAGCGCACAGGCTGAGTAACAAGGAGGACGCTTGTCCCAGCTCGAGAAATGCGATCGCCGGTCCCTTCGCTCGCAGCGTGCCCTTCGCCAGGCGCTTGCCAGCGAGCTTGCCGAAAGCGGCGACCTTTCGCGCATTAACGTCGCGTCGCTCACCGAGCGCGCTGGCCTTACGCGCCGCACGTTCTATTCGCACTACCGCGATATTCCTGACTTTATCAACCAGATTGAGGACGGCCTGTTGGCTGAGATTCGTGAGCGCGTGGAGCTCATCACCGCAGCTCAGCTGCCCGATCTTTACCGTAATATCGACGAGCTCGAACCGGCGCCCGGCTCAGTTGAGCTGCTGCGCTATCTTGCGGCAAATCGCGATCTTATTGGTGCCCTACTAGGCCCTGGCGGCGACCCCGCCTTCATTAAAAAGATTATCGATACCGCGCGTGAGGCCGTGGTGCCTCGTGCACAGACGGGCATCTTGGGCCTGGCGCTGGGCACGTTCTTTGACTACTACGTTACCTATGTCGTGAGTGCCGAGGTTGGCCTGATCCAGCGCTGGTTTGAGCGCGGCCTCACCGAATCGCCCGAGGCCATGGCGCGCATTATGACGGTTATCGCCTTTGTGCGTCCCGGCGACCTATATGGCCAACCCATCGATATCAACGTGCCGGAATACGGCATGAAGCTATTGAACTTGCAGCTCGAGGACGCGGCCGACACCGCCGCAACCGTCGAGTCCAACAACTAAGAGGAGAGACAATGAGCAAACTCGTCGAGGGCATTAAGGACCGTATGGTCACTGCCGCGCGTGAGGCTGCACCCGCCGTGGTGGATGCCGCGCAGAAGGCCGCGACCGCAGCTGCCGAGAAAGTTGCCGAGGCAGTTGCCGATGCCAAGAACGCGGCAGGGGAGACGTCCGTCGCTAGCGAGCCCGCCACCGCCGCTGAGCCCGTAGCCGCCGGCCAGGCCCCCGAAGGCGCGATCTTCAACCCCGAGAACGCTCGCGGCAGCCTGCATCTGGG
>CABSMN010000261.1 GCA_902478765.1 uncultured Collinsella sp. | reverse complement strand
TGTGGCGGGCAGGAGCGGCGGCAGTGAGCGCAAAGTCATGCGTGGCAGGCAGGTCGGCGGCCACAAACTCGTGAGGCGCGGGGCAGCTTACGGTCTTGACCAGGTTCTCGCCTACCAGCGTGGGCGCTGCGGCCAGACGCTCGGCAAGCTCGTCGACGTCGAAGATCTCGGTCGAGATAATGCCCATCTTGGAACCATTGTCGCGCAGATGGCGCACCAGAGCGCGGGTGTCGACACCCTCGATAGCGACGATGCCATGAGCGCGCAGGTACTCCGGCACGCTTACGGCCGAGCGCCAGTTAGAAGGCGTGGCGCACATGTCGCGAACGATCATGCCGCGCATGGCCGGAGCGCTCGCAGGGCGCACGGCGTCGCCGGAGAAGGCCGACTGGACGTCGGTCTCGTCAATGCCGTAGTTGCCGATCTGCGGATAGGTCATGGTTACGATTTGGCCGGCATAGCTCGGATCGGTCATGACCTCAAAGTAGCCCTCGAGCGAGGTGTTGAAGCAGACTTCGCCGGTTGCGGTACCCTCGGCACCACATGCACGGCCATAAAAAATGGTCCCATCCTCAAGGTACAGGATGCAGGGACCGCAGGTGCCCTTGCTGGTTTTGGCCAGCATACGCTGGCAAAGCTCGCTGGGCGCGAAGGTGCGGGCGGCAGCGCCCGCGGTATGGTTGTTCGCCATAATTCTCCTTCCCGGTCTCACAGGACCGGCTTAAAGGTGTGTAGTTAGGCCTCGCGGTATTGTAACCGCAAGCATGCCTCATGGCGTTAATTTCATCGAAATGTTTACGAAATGATAATTATGACTTTCTATGCATAATGATTTTTTAATTCCCGTCCCAGAAAAATCATCCCGCGCGGGCTTGTGGCTCACGCGGGATGATGGCGTCTTATTATTTCTTGTCCTGCTCCAGCAGTTCGGACGGTGTGCGATCGGGCTTGCCGCCGCGGAAAATCTCTCGGCCATGCAGACGATGCTCCAGATCGCGCTCGGCCTTTTCCTCGTCAATCTTGGTCTGGCTCACCACCGGGTCCTCAATCAACGACGACACCGAGTTCACCTGCTTCTGAATGCGCTCGGCGATGGTGTCATCCATACTCACGATGCGCATCTTCCAGTCGATACTCGTGGCGTTGGATGAGCTCTTGGTCCACACGAACGTCAAAATGGCGCTCTGGTGGCCGCGCGCGGGGAACATGCCAAAGAAGGAATCGTGCTGAATGTTGCTATCCTCGTCGATATAGGCGTGAACGTTATACACCACGCGGTCGATCTTATCGTTGAGCAACGCGTTGGTCGCAAGCGCCGCGGCCTGAATCTGCCCGTTGGACAGCAGCTCGAGCTCGTTGGCAGACGATGTGTCCAACACCGTCACCTCGACCGTGCCCGTGCGTTCATCGGCTTCATCGACGGTGAAGTCGAGCGGGAACTGCGTAAAGCCGTTGCCCCATTCAAGTCCACCCTTGAGCGCGGTCGAAACGGTATCGACCGAAACGCTCTCGGACAGGTTGGCGGTGTTCAGACGACGCATCACGCCGTAGCCAATCTGCATGCCCACGATCAGCACCAAAATGCCGATAACCACGACCATGGCAGTCTTCGTAATGGTATGGCTCACCTGCGAACCCGAAGGGTCGTCCTCGGACAGCGGGTCGATATGTTTTGCCTGGCTCGCGCGGTCCTCGCTGCGCAGCTGCGCTAGCGCCGCTTTGTCACCGCGCTTGACGGCGGCCTCTTTCTCGCGCATGCGCTCGGTACGCTTTTTGGCAAGCGTGGGATCCAAGACACCGGACGCATCGATTTCGGAGAATAACTCCGTCACTTCTTCCGGAGTCAAAGGGTTCTTGTCAGCCATAAACTTCCTGTCATATCAATCAGTCGAGCTCGTGCGCACGCGCACCTTCGAACTGCATTCGATAGTAACGGGCATAGGTGCCGCCACGGGCGAGAAGCTCCTCGTGCGTGCCACGCTCCACAACGCGACCATGCTCAACGGTCGCAATCTCATCGGCATGCTTAATGGTCGAAAGACGGTGGGCGATGATAATCGTGGTGCGGCCACGCGCCAGCTCTTCGAGTGACTCCTGCACCGCCTCCTCGCTCTCGTTATCCAAAGCACTCGTCGCCTCATCCAAAATAAGGATCTTGGGGTTCTTGAGAAACACGCGCGCGATGGCAACGCGCTGCTTCTGTCCGCCCGAAAGACGGCTGCCGCGCTCGCCCACCACGGTGTCGTAGCCCTGCGGAAGCGACTCGATAAAGGTATCGATATTGGCGCGACGGGCGGCCTCGGCGATCTCTTCTGCCGTAGCGCCCGGCTTGCCGTAGGCGATGTTCTCGCCAATCGTACCGTCAAATAGATAGACATCCTGCTGCACCAGGCCGATGGCGCGGCGCAGGCTCTGCTGCGTCACATCGCGCACGTCCTGACCGTCGATGCTAATGGATCCGGTAGCCACGTCATAAAAGCGCGGCAGCAGCGAACAGGTTGTGGACTTGCCGCCGCCCGAAGGGCCAACCAAAGCGATGGTCTGCCCGGGCTTGATGGACAGGTCCATATGGTCGATAACGGGACGCTCGTCGGCATCGCCCTCGCCCAGCTCAACATCCTCGTAGTTAAAGCACACGTCGTGATAATCCACGGCGCCGGCGGTCACCTGCAGATCCGTGGCGCCCGGCTTGTCCTGGATCTGTCTCTTATACACATCTGACGCTGCCGACGAAGC
>CABSMN010000260.1 GCA_902478765.1 uncultured Collinsella sp. | reverse complement strand
CCGCTCCAAACGCCACGCCGCGTTGGCAGGACTCGTCGACGGCAGCACGATGGCAGCTAGCCCCGTCCGCTCTTGTAGATAGCGTTTGTAGAGCCGCCCGGCCGCGCCGCCGTTGCAGACAACGACCTCAATCGGCGTGACATCGGTAATGCGCTCGATATGTGCCGGCACAACGTTGCGAATGCTCGCGTCGCTTGAGCCCTTGATGTCACAGCTCTCGATCACGTCCCACAGGGCCACACCGCCGTTGAGCAGCATAGCCCGCTTGGCAGCAACCGAGGCGTCGAGCGTCGCGGGCTCGCCGCTCGCCAAAGCGTCTCCCTCGTTGGGCGGCACGGGCACACCGAGGCACGCGGCCATCACGCGCCAAAAGCGGTTCTGGGGATTACCGTAATAAAAGGCATTTGCACGCGAGAGCACCGAGGGAAACGACCCCAGCACCAAAACGCGCGAGCGCTGGTCGAACACAGGCTCAAACCCATGCTCAATATGTTGATAGTCCTCGTCAGACACGGCCATGGGTTAGGCTCTCAACAGATAGCGCACCTCGTAGGGTGCAAGCTCAAGGGTGCCCGTCAGCTCGACCGTGGGCGCATCGTCGGCAAGCAGGTCGACAAAGGACCCGTTGAGCTCGCCGGCGCCAAAGGTGTAAGGCTCGCCCACGGCGTTCACCGCCACGAGCACCGTCGCGTCATCACAGGCGCGCTCGAACAGCAGCTGCTTGTTCTGGATCACCACGTTGCGATAGGCACCGTAGTTGAGAGCACAGGCCGCAGCGTCATCGGCCGAGCGAAGGTGCGCAAGCTGCGTGATGAACGCCGTCAGCTCGTTGGGCGCAGGCTCATCGAGCGCAGGTCGCAGCGCCCAGTCGCCATCGGGGCCACCCTTTTCGCCGGCAATTCCCCACTCGCTGCCATAGTAGACGCACGGGATGCCCGGCATGCCAAAGAGCATGCCGTAGGCGGGACGCAGACACGACTTGTCGGTAAGGATACTTGCCAGGCGCGGCACATCGTGGTTGTCGACAAACGACAGCAGATGTTTGCCGCGGTAGATGCACCACGGATCGCCGCCAAACTGGCGGTGCAGCGAGTGGGCAATCTCGAACATGTTGACCGAGTTAAAGCTGGAGTACAGGCCCTTGTAGCACTCGTAGTTGGTGCAGGAGCCAAGCATCTCGTCGTTGACGATCTGGTTGTAGTCGCCGTGGAGCGTCTCACCAATCAGCACAAAGTCGGGCTTGAGCTCACGGGTAAAAGTATGCAGGTGGCGCATAAAATCGCGATCGAGCATATAGGCGACGTCCAAGCGCAGGCCGTCGATGCCAAAGACCTCGGCCCAGCGACGCACGGACTCAAGCAGGTAATCGACCACGGCGGGATTTTGCAGGTTGAGCTTCACAAGCTCAAAATGGCCCTCCCAGCCCTCGTACCAAAAGCCGTCGCCATAGCAGGAATCGCCGTCAAAACTGATGTGGAACCAGTCCTTGTAAGGCGAGTCCCACTTGCGTTCCTGCACGTCGCGGAATGCCCAGAAACCGCGGCCCACATGGTTAAAGACGGCATCGAGCACCACGCGAATGCCATGGGCGTGCAGCGTCTCGCATACAGCGGCAAAATCGGCATCCCCGCCCAGGCGGCGGTCGATATGGCGCAGGCTGCGCGTATCGTAGCCGTGGCTATCAGACTCGAGCGGCGGGTTGATCAGCACAGCGCCAATACCGAGTTTTTGCAGGTAGTCGGCCCATTGGGCGATCTTCATGATGGGCGCATCGGGGTTGGGCGCAGCGTTGGCAGCCTGGGCGAGCTCATCCTCGGCAACGGGCGCGGCGTTTTCGCGCGGAGCTCCACAAAAGCCCAGCGGATAGATCTGGTAGAACGTCGTCTCGTATGCCCACATAGCAGCCTCCCGGCAATCTTTCACGCAACGCCATCCATTGTATGCCCGCCGAGCATCCCCTCCCCCAAAATAAGTTGCGGTGAAATAGGGACTGTTGAGACCAATAAACCGGGCAAACAGTCTCTATTCCACCGCAACTGATGAGGGAACGTGATTAGGCGACGGGCTTTGCACGGCGTATGGCCGGGAACAGCACCGTAATGGCGAGGATGACGCCCACGACGGTAATCGCCCCGCCCGCGAAGCCAATCCAGGAGATACCGGGACCCGAAACCACGGCGCCGCCGATCGCGGTGCCCGTGCCGATGCCGAGGTTAAACAGGCCCGAGAAGATCGACATGGCGACGGCCGACGAATCCGCCGGCGTGTACTTGATGAGCTCGGCCTGAAACGCCACGTTAAAGGCCGTGGAGCAGCAGCCCCATAGCGCGCAAACAGCGAGAACGGCGACGAGCGACGGTGCAACCGGACCCATGAGCAGCAGAGCCACAGGCACGCCGGAGAGTGTGATAGCCAAGAACGGAAAGCGATGGCCATCGAACAGTCGGCCGAACAGCCAGCTTCCGAGCAGACCGGAGCAGCCAAACGCCGTCAGCGTCATGGTGATGGCGCTTGCGTCGACATGGGCGATCTGCGCCAGGAAGGGCTCGATATAGCTGTAACCCGCGTAGTAGCCGGTCGCCATAAAGACCGTGACCACGTAGAGCGCGATGAGGAACGGGTTCTTGAGCAGCTCGGGCAGCTGTTTGACGGTAAAGCGCTCGCCCGCCGGCATGACCGGGAACACCGCTGCCTGGTACACCACCTGTCTCTTATACACATCTCCGAGCCCACGAGACTACGCTGCATCT
>CABSMN010000259.1 GCA_902478765.1 uncultured Collinsella sp. | reverse complement strand
GACGCGTCGCCCTGAATATTAAGCTCGGCGTTCTCGTTCGCGCCATCCTTAACCTTGATGCCGCGGCCGTCGTCGTTAGTGACGGTGTTGTTGCCCTCGTAGCTCACGTTGAGCTTGCCCGCTGCCTCGATCGCACCGCCGTTGTAGCCGTTGAGCTTCATATCATCGGCGCCGTCCCATGACCAGGTGCCGGCGGCGTCTCCCGCGGGCCCCGCGGCCGCTTCGTGGCGGACGCCATCGACGTCCACCCACTCCGCCGCGAGCGAGACGCTCGGCATGAGCAGCGAGCTCACCGTGAGCGCGCACACGGCACCCACGACGATGCGGCGCGTCACGCGGCGCCAGCTGCTGTGCGCGAGTCCTATGCGACGGCGAACGTCGGGCTCGACAAAATGGGCTCCAGAGGTTTTGTCATTGCGCTTGGGGGTCGTGAACAAGGCGGCCATGGCTACTCCCATCCTCATAGGGCCTATGCGATTACGCCCAGCATATCTGCAGGATGTAGCCGGCGGTAGTGCCGTTTGGAGGGCAAAATGTCCAAAACTCGGGAAGCAATACATCGCGCGTCCGTGCGTTGCCTGGCTTTAAAAGAAAAGCGCGGAGCCGCTCGATGCGACTCCGCGCTTTGCTGTTTGGTATTGCGAATCTTGCGCCTACGCTACGAAGAAGTAGACGAGGAAGGCAAGGGCTGCGATCCACATGAGCGGCTTGATCTTGGAGGCCTCGCCCTTAAAGAGCGCGACGATCACGTAGGCGATAAAGCCCAGACCGATGCCGGCAGAGATGGAGTAGGTGAAGGGCACGCCGGCGACAATCATGAACGCCGGGAAACCCTGCGACACGTCGGACCAGTCGATCTCGGAGGCCTCGCTCATCATGAGGTAGCCGACGTAGACCAGAGCACCGCAGGTGGCGGCGCTGGAAACGATGGTGACGATGGGGGAGAAGAACGCGGCGAGAATGAACAGCACGCCGGTGGTGACGGAGGTGAGACCTGTGCGGCCACCGTCGGCAGCGCCAGAGGTGGACTCGACGAAGGTGGTGATGGAGGAGACGCCCATGAAACCGCCCACAGCAGCGGCGGCGGAGTCGACGATCAGGATCTCCTTGATATTTTCGACGTTGCCGTCGTCGGTGAGGAACTCGCCCTGCTTGGCCACGGCCATCGCGGTGCCCATGGTGTCGAAGAAGTCACTCATGAGCAGCGAGAACGAGATGACGAGGAGCGCGGGGTCGGTAAGGACCTTGACGATGGCGGGCACGCCGCCGGCGTCGGCGATGGGGCCACCGATGCTCGAGAAGTCGAGCGGGGCGATGATACCGGTCGGAGCCTGGGTCACACCTAGGGGGATACCGGCGATGACGGCGACGACGATGCCGATGAGCAGCGAGCCGGGGACGTTGCGGCAGGCGAGGGCGACCGTCACCAGGATGGAGATGATGCCGACGATGAAGGTGGGGGAGGTGATGTCGCCCAGACCGACGAGTGTACCGGCGCCAGCGGTGATAATGCCGGCATCGCACAGGCCAATCATGGCGATGAACAGGCCCAGACCCACCGAGATGGCGTGACGCAGAACAACCGGGATGGCGTCCATGATGGCCTCGCGCAGGCCACAGAGCACGAGCAGCAAGATGACGATACCCTCGAGGAAGATGACGCTCATGGCCACGTGCCAGTCACCGCCGCAGACGGTGGTGGCGATTCCAGCGATCATCGCGTTGACGCCTAAGCCCGACGCGCAGGCGAGCGGGCGGTTGGCGAAGATGCCCATGCAGATGGTCATGATGCCGGCGCCCAGGCAGGTGGCGCAGGCGAGCGCTCCCGCATCGATGCCAGCGCCCGAGAGCACAGCGGGGTTGACGGCGATGATGTAGGCCATCGCCAGGAATGTTGTCAGTCCAGCGCGAAGTTCGGTCCCGATTGTGGACTTGCGCTCGCTGACGTGAAATAGTTCGTCCATGCATACCCTTTCCTTGTTCGGCCCCGAGTTTAGGCCGATCGACACGAACGCTCCCACTATAGTCCCTTTACGACGCTGTTGTTCCTCGCATGTTGATGTTCGGCGCTTTGCAGCAGACGGACGGTATTTTTCGCATGAAAATGTGTGGGTACCGTATACTTAAGCGGTTACAACGACCCCTATGGAGGAACGTATGATTAAAGAGCTTTGCCACGACGAGGCTATCCTGTCCCAGCGTTGCGAGGTCGCGACTGTCGAGGACGAGTCGGTTGCTCAGGACCTGATCGATACCATCAAGTCGCTCGACGATGCCGGCTGCCTTGCCGCTAACCAGATTGGCGTTACCAAGAAGGTCTGCGTCTACCTGGACGACGCCGGCGAGCCCCACGTGCTCTACAACCCCCGTCTGGTGTTTGGCCTGGGCGCCAACAAGATGGAGGAGAGCTGCCTGACGCACGATGAGGTCACCAAGTCCACGCGCTATATCAAGTGCAAGGTCGCTTATGACGTGATCGTCGACGGCAAGATGCGCGAGCGCAAGCAGGACTTTGTGGGCTTCGAGGCGCAGATGATTCAACACATGATTGACCACTGCTTAGGCAAACTCGTCTAGAGTGGTTCAATTGGGAACCGAATTTGCGGTCTTTGTCCCGGGCGTGACATTGTTGTCATGTCCGGGCTTTTGTGTTTAGCGCCTTTTTGTTTGGTGACAATGAACTTAGCAAGAACGTAAAGCTAGGAGGCGCTATGTGTACGAGCATTCGATTTACCGATAATTCTGGTCACATGTATCTGGGCCGCAAC
>CABSMN010000258.1 GCA_902478765.1 uncultured Collinsella sp. | reverse complement strand
TCAGATGTGTATAAGAGACAGGCTGATGGGGGAGTCGTAGCCGCCCTCGCGCTCGGCGATAAAGTCCTCGGCCTGGGCGATGTGTGCCGCCTGGCGCATGTCGTCATCGCTCACCATGTCGCCGGCAAACTTGAGGTTGCTCTCGACGGTACCCGAGAACAGACGACCCTGCTGCGGAATATAACCAATGCGGCGGCGAAGCTCGGAAAGGGTCATGTCGCGCACGTCGATGCCGTCGAGCGAAATGCTGCCGCCCGTGACGTCGTACAGGCGCGGAATCAGCTGCACAAGCGTGGACTTGCCCGAGCCTGTGGAGCCAATGATGCCGAGCATCTGGCCGGCATGCGTGGTGAAGTTCACGCCGCTAATGACGTCGGCGCGGGCATCGGGATACTGGAAGCTCACGTCGCGGAAGGTGAGCTCACCGCGCGGCGCGTTGGCCGCGGGCAGTTTGGGCGAGACGGGGTCGTTGATGCTCGTGGGGCAAGTGATGACCTCTTCCACGCGCTCGGCTGCGACTTCGGCACGGGGCAGGATGACCGAAACCATGGTGAGGATCATAAACGCCATGACGATCTGCATAGTGTAGGAGATAAACGCCATCATGTTGCCGACCTGCATCACGCCGTCGGACACGCCCTGCGCGCCAAACCAGACGATAAGTACGGTGATGCAGTTCATGACGAGCATCATGAGCGGCATCATAAAGCTCATGGCGCGGTTGGTGTAGAGCTGCGTGGTCATCAGGTCGAGGGACGCCTGGTCAAAGCGCTCGAGCTCATGCTCCTCGCGGTTGAACGAGCGGATGGGCATAAGACCGTCGAGCAGCTCGCGGGCGGTAAGGTTCACGCGGTCCACAAAGCTCTGCATCATTTTGAACTTGGGCATGGTGAGGCCCATGAGCACGCCGACGACGGCCGACACCGCGATGATGGCCACGGCGATGGTCCACTCCAGGCCGGTGTGGTTGGCCAGGACGCGCATGACGGCGACGACGCCCATGACGGGGGCCATCAGGCACATGCGGATAAACAGGGTTGCCGCCATCTGAATCTGCTGAATGTCGTTGGTGCAGCGGGTGATGAGCGAGGCCTGGCTAAACTTGCCCACTTCGGCCGGCGAGAAGTGCATAACCTTGTTGAAGGTCTCGCGGCGCAGGTCGCGGGCGATGGAGCAGGCGGTGCGCGAAGCCACGGCGCCGGTCAGGATGGTGGCGACAAGCGAGATCAGGCACAGGCCAAACATCGTGGTCGCCATGCGGCCCAGGTAGGCGTTCTGCACGTCGGCGGGGTCGATACCCTGCGCCTTGTACTCGTCCTGCACGTAGGTCACGCCGCGCTGCGTGACAATGGAGCCCGACATGGAGCCCATCTTGTCCGCCATTTCGTTGGCGCCCTCGACGAGCTTGTCCTGATCGATCAGGCCGCCTTCAACGCCCAGACGCAGGCTCTTCATGGTGATCTTGCCGCCGTCGGCATCAATCTGCTTTTGCATATTCTGCGCCGCTGCGGCCTTTTGCTGCATTTCGGCGAGCTGCTCGGGCGTCATCGCCGCCATCTGCTCGGGGGAGGGCATGGCCTGGGCGTCACTGCTGCCTTGCTCATCGGACGTGCCCATCATGTCGCCCATGGAGCTGGCGTCGATGCCCTGGTTGAGCGAGAGGACGACGGTCTCGGGCAGGCTCATAATGTCGGCAATCTTGCCGCCGTCGGCGCGCTCATCCTCGGTGCCCTTGTACGTTCGAATGCCGTTATTGTCCGCCTTGCCAAACACGGCCTCCACAGCTTTGGCGTCCTTGGTGCTCATAAAGAGTTCGAGGTCATCGAGCGATTCGGCGCGGATGGTGTCGGGCACGGGCGACGCGATGCCGCCTTGCTGCACACCCACGTCGACGATGTCGCTCATATAGGTAGGCAGCGCCAGATCGGCGTTGCAGCTGATTACGATAAGTACGATAGCTGCGAACAGTGCCAGGACATGCTTTTTAAAGAGCTTGAGAATCCTCACTTGGCATCTCTCCTTTCTTGGTTGCGGTCGATAATTTCGTTGGCACGTCTTAGAAGGCGCACCATCTCTTGGGTATCTGTTTCGCCGAACTGTTCGAGGAAGGCCGCGGTGCGGTCCTCGAATTCCCGACGCTTGATTTCGAGATCATGGAATCCCTTGTCGGTCACCGTGACGTGTACGCGACGACGGTCGGTCTTTGAGTGCTCACGCTCAACCCAGCCCTTGGCTTCGAGAGCGCGTAGGATATTGGCGATGCGGGCGTTCGAGACCCAGGCGCGATCAGCGAGTTCGCTCGGCGTGAGCGAGCCGCCAGCGAGCATGAGAGCGCGCATGACAGCCATCTCGCCGCCGAGAGCTTTGTCCGCAAAGCGCGAAATGCGCTGATGCATGCTGCCGAACTCGGTAAGGAGCTGACGCCCAAGCTCACGGAAATCGGTATCTTCCACCGAAAACCCCTAACACTAGAAACTACTTTCAGTGAAAGATGATACCCATGTATGCACACCCTAACCGGCAGATTTTGAGGCATGTCCCAAAAATCTACGTGGCTGCCAGTCAATATAAAGAGCGTATAAAGACTTAAAATCATTCAATAATTGTAGCGTTTCAAAGAACTATTATGCCCGCGGTTAGGCGAGGGGTTGTCACCACCATGACGACTGGGACTCATTTATCGCCACGTGCGATGCTCCAACTTCCCGCAAGGAGACACCTTATATAAAGGGGGATGGAGTCATGGCATTTGACTTCACGGGCAAGACCGC
>CABSMN010000257.1 GCA_902478765.1 uncultured Collinsella sp. | reverse complement strand
AAGCTCGTTGAGCGATGCGACGAGCGTCTCCTTGTTCTTCCACGTCTTGTAATCGTACAGCGTGCCATAGTCGGTATCCCAGAGCGCCAGCGGCTGATGGTTGTAGCCGTGAAAGCCCAGCTCTCCGCCCATCTGCAGCAGCATGCCGCCAAAGTAGCGGAACTGCGTGGTATCGGCCTGGCGCGCGGGCTCGGTCTGGTTGACCGCGTCCTCGTAGTTTTCGATCATCACGCCGGTATAGCGAATGCCGTATTTTTGCGCGAGCTTTTGCAGATCGGGCCACCAGACCTTGGCATAAAAATCGGCGACGGAAAGCCCGTAGTCGCGCTTGATGTAGGTGCCGTCGCCCGAGGGCACAGGGCTGGGAAAGTCGTCCAAATAGAACACGGCGCTGTTGATGACCGGATAGGCCGTGGCTTCACCCAGCAAGCTTATGGCCGAAGCATAGAACCCACGCATGACCTTGTCGTAGATGCCAATGTTGCACACCACGGTGTGACCACTGCCGCAATCGTTAGACCAAATGAGCGGCGTGCCCGCGTCACCGGTCTTTGCCCAGACGTGCGCCGTTTCGCGCAATGAAACCGAAAGTGAAGAATCGAAGGGATCCGAGAACTCGTAGCGCTCTCCCCCGCCCAACATAAAGTCCTCGCTCGGAACGATACTTTCGGCTGTCGCATAGTCATATCCGGCCGATTCGATCCCAAGCTTGGAAGCAATAGCCTGCAGGCAGTTCGAGTTATCTGGCGTCATGCCCAGCATGAGTGAGCCGCCCGCACTCACCCAACTCATCAGATCGGTCAGATGCGTACCCAGTCCGTCAAGCGAGGGCATAAGCACAATCACGCGATCAAACGACGTGAGCGATGGAATCGCGTCCGCACCGTCGGTGGCAATATCAACATCGCGATGGGCGATCTTCATGTCCAGCAAAATCTGGTCGAACTGTTCCTTTACGTCCTCGACGCCAGCTTGATCGGAATCGGTAATGACCAGGCATGTGGGCTTTTGGCCAAAGATTGCCGAGGAGGCAGGCACCGCATCGTTGGCGGCAAGCATCCCCAGCTTATGCTGGCCCGCACTGTACTGCACGCCGGCACGCTCCACCAGCAGCACGGCGGCCATGGCAATAAAGACCGCCCACACCACGAGGAGTCCCATCCAACGAAAGCGGCCTGCACGGTCGCGGATATGTTGCGCCACACTCATCTGGCCTCCTCCCCGTCGCGCCAAAACGCCAACTTTTCGCGGTTGTCGGCGCTCAAATACACATGTTGCTTGTCAATCGCATCGATCACACGGTGAACCTCGACACCGTTGTGGCGCATCACGGCCAGGCGCAGGCAAAGCATCCAAACCTCCTGCTCCTCGGGCACGTCGAGCACCAGCTGGTCGGTCACGGCCTGCGCCTCGTCGATCTGTCCGACATCGGCCAGCGCCGTCGCGTATCGAATGCGCAGCTCAAGGGTATCCTCGCGCTCGCAGCGACGCGCAAGCAGGAGCGCGTACTGTTGGCGCTGAATCTGAGCCACGCGCCCCTCAGCCAAGCCCGAGCCCAAGTATTCACCAAGAAAATCGCAGTATTCGTTGAGGTTTTGCGCGCTCGGGTCAGTCTTAAAGGAACGCTCCAGCTGCTGCAGCTTAAGGTCGGACTCCTTGGAGATCTGCGCCACCGCCGTCGCGGCATAGTGCGCCACCTCTACGTCGTCGTTAAGCTTAGCCGCCTGCAGCTGCGCCAGGTACGCGTCGGGCTCCTCGGTGAGCATAGAGAGCATTAGGCGGCGCCGGTATGCCGGGTCGTTGACGATAAGCGCCTCCTCGAGCGGGACCACGCCCGCATCGGCGTCACGGTCGTGCACCAGAATGCTGCGATGCAGGTCGTCGTTAAAGCGCAGCGACTCCAGCGCAGACTCTTTCAGCCCCTCGCCAAACACCGCGCTGCGGACCGATAGCAGAACCACCAGCAACGGGCCCCACAGCGGCACCAGCACTATCACAGCCAGCATGTGCCCGCGCACCGGCAGCAGGCCCAGCTTCATGAGCGTCCACAGCATCAGGCAAACCAACGCATGAATCAGCAGCAAGACGGCAGCAACGACAAGCGAGATCAAGCGGCACCCCCCTCACCGTCACCGGTGTAAGAGATGTGCTGCAACAGCGCCACGATGTCCTCGCCGTCGACGGGCTCCACCGCAATATGCTTTGCGCTCAGGCGCTCGCGGATAATGGGCAGATCGCACGCCTTTGCCTGGCGCATAAGCAGGTAGAGCACGTCGCCGTCGACCAAGCCCGCCGCGTCGCTCTCGCGGATTGCCGACCCAATTGCGCCCACCAGCTCGCCGACAGGCTCCATGCCCGGTACCACGCGCAGGAGCAAAAAACTCCCCATCTTGCTATCTGCGAGCGCCTGCTCCGCCGCGAGCTCTTGGCCAAAGGCAGCCTGCTTGAGCACGCAAGTGCCGTCAACGCAGCGTTTATCCTGCGCCACCGCCTCATAGTCAAAGGCACGGCCCAGCGCGCTTTCGACCAGCCCGCACAAGATGCGGAACAGGTTTTGATAATAGAGAGTCATTTGGTTTTCGGCCGCACGACGCACAAAGATCAACACGGCGGGTGCCCCGTCGCGCTCGATCGTGTATCCAAACATGGGAAGCCCCGGCGTCAGCTCGCGGTTCACCCACAGGTTCGAACGGCCCCCGTCGCCCAAAAGAGGTGCAAGCTGCTCAAGCGTGAGCGAGCGTGCGGCATCTTCGGCAAACGCGGGACTTGCTGCCACCAGGCGCTGTCTCTTATACACATCTGACGCTG
>CABSMN010000256.1 GCA_902478765.1 uncultured Collinsella sp. | reverse complement strand
GCTGCCATCAGCCGCGGCATCGATAGCGGCCGCGCCGAGCGCCCGATTACCCATGACCTGTTGCTCGATACTGTTGGCGCCCTGGGCGCCAAGCTCGAGCGCATCGAGATCGTTCGCGCCGAGCCGCCGGTGTTCTACGCGACGATTGTCGTACTGGCCGATGGTGACGAGCGCAAGATCGATGCCCGTCCCAGTGATGCCATTGCCCTTGCCGTGCGCAGCAATGCCCCCATGTTTGTGGAGGACGACATCATGAATCGCCTGGGCACTGTTTCTGCCCATACCGAGGAAGTTGACGACGAGCAGGAGTTCGAGAAGTTCGACGAGTTCGTCCATACGCTCTCGCCCGATGACTTCTAAATGCGGGGCGGCCAGGATGCGGAGCGTTCGCTGATGGCCAGCGGTATGTCGGCTGAGGCGGCTGCGATCGCCCGCGAGGCCCAGATGCGCTCGGAGGCTTCTGAGGCGGCTCGCATTGCCTATGTGACGCAGGCCCGCACGCTCCGCGAGCGCCGCGGCTCGTTTATCAAGATGGTTGTCGTCTCCGCCCTTGTCGCGGCAATCTGCTCACGCCTTCGTGGTACAGTTGGTGCGCTTGGGTTTTCGATCTCTACGGGCCTGGTGATCTGGGGCGTGGTCGATGCAGTCATGCTGACCAGTCAGATCAAGGTGCTCGACAAGCGCGCGGCGGACATGATGCGCACCCGCGACGCTGCCGCCAAGATCGCCGCCGAGGCACAAGAACTGTAACGACGTCAGACTCGATGGGAAGGTCTAAAGATGGCACAGGATATGCAGGATGCCGGTAACGTCTCCGCCGAGCTCGACGCCATGGTGTGCGATCTGATCGGCGCGTTCTTGGACGACCTTGCCGCCGGTGAAAACCCTGGCGTGGTCGTGGCAATTGAGGATGCTGCTTCCAACCGTTATCTGGCGGCGCTCGACGAGGACGGCGAAGAGGCGTGCCTGGAGGCGGCCACCAACTTTATCTCCGAGCACAAGATGGGTCTTAAGGACGAGGGCCTGGGCCGTATCGTCCGCTATGCCATCGGCTACACCGGCTGCGTCGAGATCGATGGCGGCTACCATGACGCCCTGCTCGTGAGCTTTTTCGAGACGACGCTCGAGAGCGGTTTTTCGGCATATGTGCTGTATGAGGGCATGGGCGCCGGCGATGGTTTTATGTGGAGCGACCCTGAACCTGCAGGTGAGGAAACCCCTCTCATCTAAAATCGCTAAAATAAACGAGTTTTCGGTAAAAGGCTCAATATTCCCGCTGAGCGTTGTATCGCTGGGCGGGCCGCATACGCGTGCCGTTTGTATATGGATAGAAGATAGGGGAACTACATGCGCGTAGACAATCTGAGGAACATCGCCATCATCGCCCACGTCGACCACGGCAAGACGACGATGGTCGACAAGCTCCTGCGTGCCACGGACGCCTTCCGTGCCAACCAGCAGGTCGAGGACCGCGTCCTGGATTCCAACGACCAGGAGCGCGAGCGCGGCATTACGATTCTCGCCAAGAACATCTCTATCGAGTATAAGGACGTCAAGATCAACGTCATCGACACCCCGGGCCACGCCGACTTCGGCGGCGAGGTCGAGCGCGTGCTGCGTATGGCCGACGGCGCCCTGCTGCTGGTCGATGCTTTTGAGGGCCCCATGCCCCAGACCCGCTTCGTGCTGCGTCACGCTATCGACACCGGCCTTAAGATCATGATCGTCATCAACAAGATCGACCGTCCGGGCGCCAACCCCGAGAAGGCCTACAACGACTGCCTGGACCTCATGGCCGACCTGGGCGCCACCGACGACCAGCTTGAGTTCGCCATGGAGCACGTGGTCTACGCCAGCGCCATGAACGGCTTTGCCCGCCTTGATCCCAACGACGGCAACATGGACATGTATCCGCTGCTCGATATGATCATCGACGACATGCCCGCGCCCGAGGTTGACGAGAACGCTCCGCTGGCCATGCAGTGCGTGACCATCGACCACTCCAACTTCGTTGGCCGTATCGGCATCGGTCGCGTGTATTCCGGCGCCATCCATCAGGGCGACCAGATTCTGGTTGTGAAGAACGACGGCTCCAGCGCCACCGCTACCGTCAAGCAGCTCTTTACCTTCGACTACCTGGGCCGCACCGAGTGCCAGGAAGTCGGCGCCGGCGACATCGCCGCCGCCGTGGGCATCGACCGCACCGATATCGGCGATGTCTACACCGATCCCGAGAACCCCGTCGAGCTCGAGCCCATCGAGATCGACCCGCCGACCCTGTCCATCGTCTTCGAGGCTTCGACCTCCCCGCTCGTCGGTCGCGACGGAGACATCGTGGGCGCCCGTCAGCTCAAGGAGCGCCTGTTCAACGAGGCCGAGAACAACGTGACCATGAAGATCGAGGAGCTCGAGGACAAGAGCGGCGTCGAGGTCTCGGGCCGCGGCATTCTGCACCTGTCCGTTCTGATGGAGTCCATGCGCCGCGAGGGCTTTGAGTTCCAGGTCGGCCGTCCCCGCGTTCTGTTTAAGAAGGACGAGAACGGCAACAAGATGGAGCCTGTCGAGCAGGCCGTCGTTGAGTGCCCGGACGAGTACTCGGGCAAGGTCGTTGAGGTCTTCGGTACCTCCGGTGGCATCATGACGAGCATGGATACCTCGGGTATCGTGACGCACCTCGAGTTTAAGATCCCGACCCGCGGCATCATGGGCCTTAAGAACCGCATCATGAACGTCACCCACGGCGAGGGCGTGTTCTACCACACCTTCCTGGAGTACGGTCCCTACGCCGGCGAGATCGGCAACCGTCAGAACGGCGC
>CABSMN010000255.1 GCA_902478765.1 uncultured Collinsella sp. | reverse complement strand
AAGGATTGCATTGTCAAGCTGGGCAACCAGGGCAAGCTCGTGCAGATGCAGCTCGAGCAGCTCGCCGGCTCCAGCATGGATACCGAGTACGACCTGATGATTCGCGACTATGCGAGCGATTCCTCCGAGGCCAATGCCGAAAAGATCCGCGCCAACCTGAGCCGTATGACGCCCAAGGACTTGTCCGACCCTCAGCATGTGGCGGCGGTTCTGGGTTACGACGACCTGGACGAGGACTCCGTCATGACACCGCTGGGCCTGCGCACGCTTTCGCGCGTGTCCGTCGTGCGCGACGGCGTGGCCGAGAAGATCGTCGACGAGTATGGATCGCTGCAGGAGCTCATGGACGACATCAGCGAAGATCCGGAGCGCCTGGGCGACTTTGGCGTCAACAACCCTGCCATTCTTGCGGACTCCCTGTACCGCATGAAGGGCACCAAACAGGGGAACGCATAATGGCGCCCGTATGCGCCGTGGTCGTTGCCGGTGGCAGCGGCCAGCGCTTTGGTAACCCCGGTGGTAAGCAGCTCGTCAATGTAGCGGGCCGTCCGCTTATGAGCTGGTCCATCCGCGCATTTGACCGTAGCAATAAGGTCGGCCACATCGTCGTGGTTTGCCCTGCCGAGCGTCGTGCCGAGATGCGCCGCCTGGCCATCAGCCCGTATTCGTATAGCACGCCCATCAGCTTTGCCGATGCCGGCGAGACCCGCCAGGATTCCACCCGCGCCGGCATGCACGCGGTGCCGGCGGGTTTCGAATATGTCGCCATCCACGATGGCGCCCGTCCGCTCATTACGACCGAGGCTATCGACCACGCTATCGACGTGCTCGTGAGCGACCGTGCCCTCGACGGTGTCGTGTGCGGCCAGCCTGCCATCGACACACTCAAAATCGTCGATGGCGACAACATCGTCGAGACGCCGCCGCGCGAGCTGTACTGGGCCGCGCAGACGCCGCAGATTTTTAGTGTCGACGCCATGAAGCGCGCCCATGCCGCGGCGATTGCCGAGGGCTTTATCGGCACGGACGATTCGTCACTGGTCGAGCGCATAGGTGGGCGCGTCCGCTGCGTCCAGAGCCCGCGCGATAACCTTAAGGTGACGGTGCCCGAGGACCTGCGTCCCGTAACCGCGATTCTGCTTGGCCGCATGGCCGAGGGAGAGGACCTTCCCCATGTTCAGTAACCTGCGCATTGGCCATGGCTACGACGTCCACCGTTTGGTGGAGGGGCGTCGATGTATCATCGGCGGGGTCGACATCCCCTACGAGCGCGGCCTGCTGGGCCACTCGGATGCCGATGTGCTCGCGCACGCCTTGGCCGACGCCATTCTGGGCGCCTGCCGCGGGGGAGATATCGGCAAGCTATTCCCCGACACCGATCCCGCCTACGAGGGTGCCGATTCGATGGTGCTGCTCGCTCGCGTGATGGACTATGCGCGCGAGCTGGGCTTTGAGTTTGTCGATGCCGATTGCACCATTGCCTGTCAGCAACCCAAGATCACTCCGCACCGCGATGCCATGCGCGCCAACCTTGCCCATGCCCTGGGCGTCGACGTGGAAAACGTGGGCGTCGCCGCCACCACGACCGAAAAGCTTGGTTGGGAAGGCCAAGGCGAGGGAATTGGCGCCTGGGCCGTCTGCCTGCTACAGAAAACCGTTAAGGAGTAACGAATGCGTATCTACAACAGCGCTACCCATAAAAAGGAAGAGTTCCAGCCCATCGAGTCCGGCAAGGTTCGCATGTACGTGTGCGGCCCCACGGTCTACGACAACATCCATATCGGCAACGCCCGCACGTTCATCAGCTTTGACGTGATTCGCCGTTGGCTCATCGCGAGCGGTTACGAGGTCACGTTCGCCCAGAACCTCACCGATGTCGACGACAAGATCATCAAGCGCGCCAACGAGCAGGGCCGTACGGCCGCCGAGGTCGCGACGGAGTTCTCCGACAAGTTCATCGGCGTCATGCGCGCCGCCAACGTGCTCGATCCCGATGTGCGCCCCCGCGCCACCAAGGAGATCGGCCCCATGATCGCTATGATCAAGACGCTTATCGAGCAGGGCCACGCTTACGCAGCCGATAACGGCGATGTGTACTTTGCCGTGCGCAGCGATCCCAACTATGGTCAGGTCTCGGGCCGCAACATCGACGACCTTATGGTTGGCGCGCGCATCGAGGAGAACGAGGACAAGAACGACCCGCTCGACTTTGCCCTGTGGAAGGCCGCTAAGCCCGGCGAACCCAGCTGGCCGAGCCCCTGGGGCGAGGGCCGTCCCGGTTGGCACACCGAGTGCGCCGCCATGGTGCATCGCTACCTGGGCACCCCGATCGACATCCACGGCGGCGGCTCCGACCTTGCCTTCCCGCATCACGAGAACGAGTGCGCCCAGGCCACCTGCGCCTGGCACCAGGGCTTCTCCAACACCTGGATGCACACGGGCATGCTGCTGGTCGACGGCGAGAAGATGTCCAAGTCGCTCGGAAACTTCTTTACGCTGGCCGAGGTCCTCGAGCAGCACTCCGCTGCTGCCCTGCGCCTGCTGATGCTGCAGACGAGCTATCGCTCGCCGCTCGACTTTTCTTGGGAGCGCCTGGAGGGTGCCGAGAACTCGCTCACGCGTATCGCCGGTACGGTCGAGAACCTGCGCTGGGCCGCGAACCATGCGACGGCCGATGCCGATGAGGCAGCATCCGAGGCGTTTGCCGCCAAGGCCGCCGAGACCCGTGCCACCTTTAAGGAGTGCATGGACGACGACTTTAACACTGCCGGTGCCATGGGCTGTCTCTTATACACATCTGACGCTGCCGACGAAGCTAGAAGTGTAGA
>CABSMN010000254.1 GCA_902478765.1 uncultured Collinsella sp. | reverse complement strand
TATAAGAGACAGCTCGGTGGTCGATGCTCTGACCGCGCGAGTGAAGGGCGCGGTTGGAGCGGGCGGCCCGGCGCGAGTGTCGCTCGGCGAAGTGTCCGAGATGATCGATGTTGTGCGCTTGGGTCTTTCGGCCGGTCTTTCGTTTGATGCGGCGCTTGAGATTTTCTGCGCCAACCGCCGGTCAGTGCTGGCTCTTCGCCTTGAGCGCGCCTGCATGGCGTGGCAGGTGGGCGTGGGCACGCGTGAGGACGAGTTGTTGACCGCCGCGCGCGACCTGGACGTGCGAGCGCTCGAGACCTTTGCCATCACGGTGGGGCAGGCGCTCGCCCTGGGTGCCCCACTTGCCGAGACGCTGGCCGCTCAAAGTCGCGAGATTCGCGCGGCCCATCGCGCTGCAGTCGAGCGCGAGATCGAGCGCGCGCCGGTCAAGCTGCTGATTCCCACCGGCACGCTCATCTTGCCGGCGTTGCTTCTGTCCATATTGGGCCCGCTGCTGGGAGCAGGCGGGATGATGTAGGGAGGAATACATGAATACGATGACTGACGTTGCTGGCAAGGTCTGGAGCTGGGCGTTTTGCCAGTCAATTCACGCTCGTCAGCGTGCCGAGGAACTGCTGCGGGAGGAGAGTGCGCAGGGCACCACCGAGTACGCCATCCTGGTCGGTGTGCTCGTGGTGATCGCCATCATTGCCATCGTCGCATTTAAGGGCAAGGTCCAAGATCTATGGAGCGCTATCAGCGAGGGCATCAACAGCCTGTAGAGGGCGCCCGCCCCGTCGGCGCGTTGCTGGTGCTCGCCTGTGCGGTCGTGGCGGTGGCAGTGGCGGTTTGGGGGCTTAACGCAGCACGGCAGCAACGTTTAGGGGTTGCCGCGGATGCGGGCTCGGGTTCGGCTGCGACGTCTCAAAAAGACGATGCGCGAGACGCGGACGACGCGAATGCCGCCGTCACGGCGCAAACGTTCTTGCAAGCACTCGACGAGCGAGCGGGCGCTGCAACGGGCTCATCTGCAAACAATGCTGTCGCTGTTCGTCTCGCATGGTCCGAATGCCGACCGATGACCGAAGCGGCGGCGGATATGCTGCGTGCCTATCGCGAGGTGTCCACGGCGCAACTTGCTCTGAGCGGCTATCTCGACATCAAGGGAAACGTGTGGGGCGCCATCGTGCGTGACGGACGCGGCTGGGTCGATATGGTGACGGTTGCCGCGGATGCTGGTGATACTTCGTGTCGCCTGCGCGTGGTCCGCCTGACCCCGCTGACAACGAACTCAAAGGAGGGGTCGTGAAATGCATGATGTCCTGCGCGAGGAATCTGCCCAGTCGACGGTCGAATACGCCATCGTCACGGTGGCGCTGCTTTCCATCGTGCTGGCGATCGCCGGGCTTTGGCGTGCCGGTGCCGACGGGCGCTTGGCAGCGCTGGTCGAGTGGGCGGCGTCTCACGGCGTCACCTCGACATCGGTTGTCGACGCTGCTGCGGGTGCTAAGGACATCGTGCTGTATTGATGTTGCGCGCGAGGACCGGGCGCAGTCTACGGTCGAGGCGGCATTCCTACTGCCGACGTTTCTGACGCTCGTCCTGTTGGCGCTGCAGCCGGTGTGCCTGCTCTACACACGCGCGGTGATGGAGTCTGCCGCCGCCGAGACCGCGCGGCTCATGACCACGACGACGGTGGGGGATGACGAGGATATTAAGGAGTTCGCCCGCCGCCGTCTTGCCGCGGTTCCCGACGTTTCGATTTTTCATGCCGGCGGGCCCCTGTCGTGGGATATCGAGCTTGGTCGGGCCGATGCGGGCGGCGCCTCGTCCGTTTCCGTTACCGGCGAGGTTAAACCGCTGCCCGTGATCGGCGCGTTTGCGCAAGCTATGGGTAGCGCGGGCCAAAACGGTTATGTCGAGCTTAGGGTCGATGTCTCGTATCGATCGCGTCCCGAGTGGCTGGAGGGAGACTATGGTTCATGGATTGCTGCATGGGATTAAGCGCTGCCTGTTGAAGATGACGAGGGGACTTGCGTGCCGTTGCCGACCGCGTGCTCGCTGCAAGCGAGGAGGCTTTATGGGTCGAGCCGGTATCGACCTGTTTATCGAAGACGGTGCCTATACCACGCTCTCCTCTGCTGTGGTCATCTTGGTGGTGCTCACGTTGCTGTTTTCGTCGACGGCGGCGATATGGAGCATGTCGCGTGCCGGGGATACCCAGGTGGCGGCCGATAGCGGCGCGCTGGCGGGTGCCAATGTAGTGTCGTCCTACCATACGGCTGCCACGGTGGTGGATGCGAGCATTTTGAGTTTGGGCCTGGCGGGGTTTGCCACGATCGGCACCGGCTTGATCGCCATCCTTATTCCGGGTGCCGAGCTTGCCGCGGGCGATATGGTCGACACGGGAATCGAGATCATTAAAACGCGCAACAAGTTTGCCAAAAGCGCCTCCAAGGGCCTGCAGAAAATCGAGACGGCTCTACCGTATCTGGTTGCCGCGCGAGCTACGCAGACGGTTTCGGCGCAGGAAACCGAGGGTGTGACCTATACCGGTACGGCGCTTGCCGTGCCCAGAACGTCTGAGTCGGATTTCGTTGCGCTCGAGGGTTCCGAGATCTCGACCGATGCCATTAAAGACGCATCGAAAGATCTGGAACGCGCAGCAGATGAGCTGCAGAAGGCCTCGGAGGAGACGGCGAAAGCAAAAGAACGCGCCTGGCTTGCGGATTGCGGCGGGTCGGATCCGGCTTCGGTCGGCAGCCGCTCATGCATGTGGGAACGCGCGAAGAGCCTGGCAAAGCTCTCAGGTGAGCAGAACCCGCACTGTCTCTTATACACATCTCCGAGCCCACGAGACTACGCTGCATCTCG